>DAHYUM010000125.1 GCA_027398005.1 bacterium | reverse complement strand
ATATTGAAAGATCTTCCATGGTGGGTTCTCGGAATCCGTTACCTTACAGGTTACGACCAGACGGTAAATTCGAAAAAGGAAATTATCATCACTATAAAAGCCAACATACTTCCTTCGCTTAAGGAAAGGATTTCGCGCAAGATGGAAGAGAACGTATTAAGGCAGCAGATAATGAAGAACGAAGAAATGCTTAAGAAATACAAAGCGGATTCTGTCATTCAAAAAGAAAAAGACAAATAATTAATGAATCTCGGATCCATTGTAATAGTAGATGATGATAAAAACCTCTGCAAGGTATTAGCAGACGAGCTTAATGAGGTTGGCTACGACACGAGTTATGTTACCGATGCCGATTCGTTGTTCAGCCTCATTGAATCGGGCAGGGAAATTGACCTGATTCTTCTTGACCTGAAGATGCCGGTAAAAGACGGGTTTTATGTATTAGCCCGCATGCAGAGGGATAAAATTGAAAAAAAGGTTATTGTGCTTACGGCATACAGCGATTTGAAGAGCGCCATGGAATCGGCTAAAATGGGGGCGCGCGATTTTATAAGCAAGCCGTACGACCTTGACGAACTGATTAT
Organism: bacterium; assembly: GCA_027398005.1. Classification (GTDB taxonomy): domain Bacteria; phylum Bacteroidota; class Ignavibacteria; order Ignavibacteriales; family Melioribacteraceae; genus JAEXUB01. Next base: position 7,206 of record DAHYUM010000125.1, on the reverse strand, counting down.
ATCCATTAGAAAAGTTCTGCAGCAAGAATGAGATGAAGATTAGCGCAAAACTGCTGATTATTACCTTTACGGTAGTAGTGTCCATTTCTGGAATTTCATCGATTATATATTATTTATTGACAAACACCCTTCTAGAATCGCAGTATTCCAAATTGATTCTAAATTCGACAAACGATTTTATCAATTACATTCAGCCTTTAGTTAAGCGCACCGATGAAGAAGCCGTTCGGCTTGCAAAGGATGAAAACAAAACGGACAAAAACCTTAATGGCTACGAGACCGATTTCTTTTTCAGGATAATGAAGGATTCGCTAATAGATTTTTCTTCATTCAAAGTAAAAGACACCGTATATCTCAACAGGAGTTCCCGCTCGATAAAAGAATTTGTAAAGCTAAACCGAAATGTTATATTCCGCGCCACACAGGAAAAGGGGGATGTTACATATTTTTACGGCAAGGTTGTTAACGAGTCGTTCCTTAGTAAAATTGCCGAGCGGATAAGGGCCGAAGTGGCATTGGCCGTTGACGATAACATTTATGAAATGTCCCACTCCTCCAGGAATAAAAATTATTACGATGTGGTTGCCGGAGCCGTTAAGAAACTTCAGTTCAGGAATAATTTCGATATTGACAAGGAATATCTTGAAGACGCCGATTTTATGGCTTCGGTTTATGGCTCGAGGACGTTGAGTGTTGCGCAGGATAAGATAACATTCATAATTTTTAATACAACCACCGAAAGTCTTCAGCTCCGATCCACCATAAAGTGGGTTCTGCTTATAATGATAAGTTCGGGCATAGCCCTTGCCCTTATATTGATTCTTCTTTTTACAACACGTATAAGGAAACAGATTTCGCTGTTGAACGAGAGTGCCGAAATTACCGCCAAGGGGGATTTGGACCACAGGGTAAAGGTTATTTCGGGGGATGAAATAGGAAGGCTCGGAATCACATTCAACAGGATGCTGGATGAGCTTAAGGTTATTAAGGAATCGGAAAAAGAATATCTCGATTTTCTTACTCTTCTTAACCAGAGCCCTTCGGTTAAGGAAATTGCAGATTCGGTGCTGATGAAAATTATAAAGGGAACGGGACTTACTTTCGGCGCGGTATATATTGTAGAGGGAAAAGAAATGTCGGTGGTTTCCTCTCATGGAGTAAGCAGCGGACAGGTTCAGCCGGTTCAGTCAGCTAATTTTTATTCGAAAGCAATAGAAGAGAGGGAAAAAATTGAATTCATTTTTACCGAAAACTTTCCCGAGATAAGGACCGGGCTCGCTTATATAAAAATCAAGTACCTTCTTATATTCCCGATTGTTTACAATAAGGAAACGATAGCAATAATAGAGGTAGCAAGCGAAACATTACCTCAGATAGATGTTAAAAAATATCTGCACAATATACACGATCAGCTGGCAATAGGCATTATTAATGCCACATCACTTTCGCAGCTTGAAAGTTACATAGAAAACTTAAAGACTCTTAACGAAGAGTACCAGAAGCAGAACGTGCAAATACTGGGGCAGAATGAAAAGCTGCTCGATCTTCATAAGGAATTGAAAGAGAAGGCGGAAGAGCTTGAAGAAAAGAGGAATCAGGCTGTTCAGCTTACAAAGGTAAAATCGCAATTCCTGGCAAATATGTCGCACGAGCTTAAGACGCCGCTCATTTCGATTATTGGTCTTGCCGATCTTTCGCTTAAAGAGAATATAAACGATTCAAAGGTAAGGGAAAGGCTTAATGTTATTTACCGCAACGGTAAAAAACTGCTTAATATGATAAATAACATATTGGAATTTTCTAAATTCGATTCGGGGAACGCAGAAGTTAAGAATGAAGTATTTCTGCTTAACGACCTGCTTAACGAATTAAAAGAAAATATTCTCCCGCTGGCAAAGGAGAAAAAGCTTTACTTTGCAGTAAAGAATGGCGCCGGTGAGGCACTGCTTGCTACTGACAAAACTCTGCTTGAAAGGATTTTGCTAAATCTATTGTTTAACGCAGTTAAATTTACCGATAAAGGGAATGTAGAATTGGATGTTATGCCGGGCAGGAAAGGGGATGTTGAATTTACGGTTACCGATACAGGAATTGGGATAAGCGAAGAGAACCAGAAACTTATATTTGATGAGTTTAAGCAGGTTGAAGAAGGCTCCACCAAAACTTACGGGGGAGCCGGGCTTGGGCTTGCAATAAGCAAACGGTATGCGGAGATGCTTGGCGGTGGAATAAAAGTTAAAAGCACTGTTAACAAGGGGGCAAAGTTCAGTGTTTTAATACCCGGAATAATTGTTGAAATAATAACCGATTCGGAAAGGGAAATTGAAGAGAAAGTGCCGGCTGATTTAGTTAAGGAAAGGAAGGGGGTATTGCTCCTTTCGCAGAACAGCGGCACTAAAAAGCTTTTGCAGGATTATCTGCATAATTACCATATAATGCTTACTCACGTTACAAGTCTTAAGGAACTGCAGAAAGTAAATTCAAAGGAATACGATGCCCTGTTTGTTGATGTTGACGAAAACAGCAAGGGATTATGGGGCATATTTGCACGGATGCGGAAGCTGAACAAGACGATTAAGTTTTTACCTTTAAGGATGCTGGAAGAGGAAAAAGTAGGATTCGGGCTCTTTGCAGATAACTACATAGCCGGAGCGGCGGATTCATCGTTCATCAGTTCTATTTTAGGAATGAAACACAACGGGGGAGTAATTGAGAATATCTGTATTCTGCGCAGTTCGCCCGAGGAAGCAGATGATGCAATACCCAACGGTGTGAAGACTATTAATTATACCGGATGGGATAATTTAAGCGCATTTATAAGAGAGAATAAAACGGACGCATTAATTATAGAGCTTCTTGAGCCTAAAGAGAATTCAGTTAAGCTGATATACCGGCTGAGGAAAGAAAAAGCATTCAGAAAGATGTACATTGCGCTTTCGATACCCGAAACGATTGGCGAGGCAACCGAGAATCTCCTTCTTGAGGAGATGACCGGAGTAACGCTTGAAGCTAAGTATCATCCGATGGACGTGCTTAAAGTAGTGCGGGATAAAATGCAGCTTGTGAATGAGATAGAAAATCCGGATCTGGAAGAAATACAGAACGAAGAGGAAGCCCCTGCAGAGGCAATTCAAGAGAACAGGAAAAAAATACTGCTTGTTGACGATGACAACGATACCCTTTTTACTATAGGCGAGCTGGTAACGGGAATGGGGTATACGGTTTTGTTTGCGCATAACGGTGTGGAATGCCTTGCTGTACTTGCAAAAGAAAAGCCCGATTTGGTTCTTCTGGATATAATGATGCCCCAGATGGACGGCTTTGAGACGATAAAAAGAATTAGGATGGACCTCAGCAACAGCGGCCTGCCGGTTGCAGCGCTTACTGCATACGAAATGCTTGATAACCGGGAGGTTATTGAGAAGAACGGATTTAATGAACTGATAACAAAACCGATAGAATCGAAATCGCTTGCATTTAAAATTGAAAAATTATTGATTGGCGGAAATGAAAAAGATTCTGATAATTGACGATTACCCCGATAATGTGTTCCTGATTCAGGACCGGCTTGAAAAGGCCGGTTACGAGGTAATTACTGCTTACGATGGAACAACCGGAATGCAGAAGGCGTTTGATGAAGAGCCCGATTTGATTCTTCTTGACGTAATGATGCCCGATATATCGGGGTTTGACGTATGCAAGAGGCTTACTGCCGATGAAAGGACTAAGCTTATCCCGATTATTCTGCTTACCGCGCTTATAGAAGTGGATAATGTTAAGGAAGGTCTGGATGCAGGGGCTTACGATTATATTAGAAAGCCGTTTAACAAGGTAGAGCTTCTTTCGAGGATAAAATCGGCTCTGCGCTACAGCGAAGCAAACAAGATATACAGCGAAGTTGAAAAAATTAAATTATTTGCCGCAACTATTGTAACGGCCAACCACGAAATTAAACAGCCTTTGACCCTGATAAATATCTGCGTATCGGCAATTAAGAGGGAGCTTGGCAAAGAAGTTCCATCCAGAGAGAACATTGAAAACAGGGTGGGTTATATTGAAAAAGCGACAGCTGATATAATTGAAATACTTGCCAAGCTGAGCGCCATTAAGAAGCCGGTTGTAACCGAATACGTAAATGACCTTAAGATGATAGATATTCAGGGATCGCAGAGGGATAATAATCAGTCAAGCAGTTCCGAAACCGCAGAGAAAAGCTGATCGAAATTATAAGGCTTGCGCACAAAGCTGTTTACATTTAAGTTTTTAAACTCATCAACATTAATAGTCTCAGAGCCGGAAGCGAGAATAATTTTTGCGTTTGTGTTTGAGCGCCTGAAAATTTTAACGCATTCAATTCCATCGGTACCGGGCAGTTTCTTATCTATAATCAGCAAATCAATTTCAAGCGAATTATGTTTGTAAAGGAATGAATCGCCGTCAAGAAAGCTGTAAACAATATAATCATCCGATAGCTGGCTGGAGAGCACTTCGTTAAGCATCGGCTCGTCTTCAACAATGGCAATATGTTTTTTTGCCTTAATAACAGCGGGGAATTTAAGCGTAAAGACGGTATTTCCGGGGCGGCTTTCCACTTCTACAATCCCGTTCAGTTCATCCATAATTGTTTTAACAATATTCAGCCCCGAGCCAGAGCCCCGCTCCTTGGTTGAAAAAGCATCGTCAAAAATTCTTTTCAGGTTTGCCTGCGGAATTCCGGGTCCGTTATCAGAAATAGTTACGCCTACATATTTGCCCCCGTCTTCTTCAATATTAAAAGCGGAGATAGCAATAATACCGGCATCGTTTACGGCTTCGATTGCGTTAAGAACTAGATTTGAAACCACCCGTATGAATTTTGGCTTGTCTATTGTAACGGGAAAGAGCCCTGCGGGTATATCCGACTGAAAGACGAGAGTTCCGCTTGAAGATTCCTTGAATGAATAAATTATCAGGTTAAGGGCATCGTATATAAATAAGTTTTTATCTTTTTTCTCCGGGCCGGAGGAAATGCCGTCTAGAAAATCCCTTGCCAGCGAAATTCCCCCCGAAATTAAATCCATTTTTTCGGAAGCGGAAATTAGATTGAGTACAATAGTCAAAAGATTATTCAGGTCGTGTTTGGCCGCGTTAAGGTTACTTCTGCCGTTTAACTGAAGTTCTGCAAAGCCGGGGGAATGCAGCACGGTATAGCCGAGGAAAGAGCCTTTATAGATAATAGGAAGGAAATTAAAGCTCCCTTCAATGCCATCAATTACAAGGTTTTTAGCGTCGGTTAACCTGCCTTCTTTAAGCAGTGCGGGGTCCGGGTTTAATTCCATGCCGCCGTGTATCTGTTTAAAGTTTTTATTAGCCCAGATTATTTTAAGGGATGGAGATAAGAAAGCGGCGCTTTTTTCGAATTGAGAAAATATTTCCTCAAAACCTTCGTTCGAGCAGAGATTGGCGAGGATGGAATTGTCTTCTTCCATTTTACTGGTTCAGGTTATACTTTTTAATTTTAGTGTATAAGGTTTTCTGGCTTATTCCTAAAGCGCGGGCAGAATCTTCCCGGTTCCAGTTGTTGTAATCGAGTATTTTTTTGATATGTATTTTTTCCATTTCGTCCAGCAGTTGAACTTCGCCCCCTTCAATCCTTTCGGCAAGAAGAGCATAATCTTCTTTGGGAATATTCAGGTCTTTAACCTGAATAGTATCATCTTCCGAAAATATAAGGGCGCGTTCTATAATATGGTCCAGCTCCCTAACGTTGCCCGGAAATTTATAATTAAGAAGTGTTTTTTCGGCAGTATGCGAAAGATGTTTTATTGCCCTTACGGGGGATTTCTTCTGTAAGAAATAGTTAGCCAGAAGAAGGATATCGCCGCCCCGTTCCCGCAGAGGGGGAATAGTAAGTGTAATAACATTCAGCCTGAATAAAAGGTCTTTGCGGAAAGTTTTCTTTTCCGATTCTTCCATCAGGTTGCGGTTTGTAGCGCCAATAATTCTTACATCCGATTTTATATTTGTTATGCCCCCTATCCTTCGGAACTCGCCGTTTTCGAGGAAGCGGAGAAGTTTAGGCTGAAGCGTAAAACTGAGTTCGCCAATTTCATCCAAAAAGAGTGTGCCGCCGTTGGCAATTTCAACCAACCCCTGCTTAGACGATTTCGCGTCGGTGAATGCCCCTTTTTCGTATCCGAAAAGTTCGCTTTCTATAAGCTGGTCGGGCAGGGAGGCGCAGTTAATTGCTACAAACGGTTTTTTACTGCGCGAAGAATTTTTATGTATATACTCGGCGAACAATTCCTTTCCGGTTCCGGTTTCCCCCTGAAGAAGTATATTGGATTCGGAGCGGGCGGCGCGTTCGGATAGTTTTAGCACTTCTTTAATTGTTTCGCTTTCGCCTATAATCGATTTAGGCGCGGTCTGGTCTATTTTGGTTGATAATACCTTATTGCTTACAATCAGTTCCTTATGTTCAAGTGCGCGGTCAATTGTAACAAGCAGCTGCCCGAATTCGTATGGTTTGGGAATAAAATCGTACGCGCCGTTTTTAATGCAGTTAATAGCCGAGCGCATTTCGGTTTTGCCTGTTAGAACAATAACCTGAACGCCGGGGAAGTTTTCCTTTACAAAGGCAAGCACTTCCTCGCCGGGCATTTGTTTCATTTCTAGGTCAAGCAGTAAAACATCGTAACTGTTTTTGCTCAAATTCTCAATTGCCGATTTCCCGTCGTATGTAATATCAATTTTAAACCCTTCGGTTAGCAGTTCCTCCTTAAGAAGGTAGCAGAGGGTTTCGTCGTCGTCGCAGATGAGTATTTTTGCATCTCTGTTCATTTTCAGGCCTAAATATTCCTGATAAAAATAGTAAAAAATAGTTAAAAAATCGGCTTTTTAAGTAATTTTATTTCAAATTTTATCAATTTGGATGAAAAAATGAATAATTTTTACCCGCAAAGATTGACCTTTTAATGGGGGTATTATATATTTGTGTCCTATGTTTTTTGATGGGTGCGTAGCTCAGTGGTAGAGCATCTGCCTTTTAAGCAGAGGGTCGGTGGTTCGAGACCACCCGCGCTCACAAGATAAGCCCTTGTAAGATTAGAACTTACAAGGGCTTTGCATTTTAAAGGATTTCAACTGAAGTAGAAATTGAAGTAGTTATAAATATTTCCGCACTTGTTTTTGAAGGCGGGATACTGTTAAGTGTTTTGTTCATCTTGT
>DAHYUM010000124.1 GCA_027398005.1 bacterium | reverse complement strand
TACAACGCGCCAATTGATAATTTTAAAGCCTTTATATGCTACGCCGGCGCCTGTAAGGCCTCCAATTAAAGCGTGTGAGGAACTGGTAGGCAGGCCCCACCACCAGGTTATAAGGTCCCATATTATAGCTCCCAGCAGTCCCGAAAAAATAACAAAGATGAAAGCGTGGTCTGCGGGATGGATGTCAATTATTTTGGAAATTGCGTTAGCAACTTTGGGGGAGAAGATAAACATGGCGGCAATATTGAAAAAAGCGGCCCAAAGCACGGCATATTTAGGCGATAATACTTTTGTAGATACTATAGTTGCAATAGAATTGGCGGCATCGTGAAAACCGTTCAATACATCGAAGAATAGTGAGGCCACAATGGTGACTATTACAACATAAAGGAGAAAATCATTCATTAATCAGGCTCCGGTTAAGCGTTATCGATAATTACTTCTTCTATTATGTTAGCCACATCCTGGCATCGGTCTGTTCCTTTTTCAATCCGGTCAAAAATCTCTTTCCATTTTATAATAAGAACCGCATCCTGTTCATGGAAAAGATTTTTAATTGCCGAACGGAAAAGACGGTCTCCCTCCGATTCAAATTCCCTTATTTTGTCGCAATGTTTCTTAATTTCCTCAAATTTTTTCATATCGCGCAGTAATCTAACAGCCGAATCAATTTCCTTTACGCAGTTAAGCACAATGCCTACCATTTCAATCGCTTCGGGCCTTATAACGTCTATTTCATATAGGTTCATTCTTGAAAGGGCGCTGTTCATACTGTTGGCAATATCATCCATTTTCTTAATAAGCTTATAAATTTCGGTCCGCTCAATGGGGGTAATAAAAGTCTTATGCAGGGCTTCAACACAGCTTACCTGTATTTGGTCCAGATCCGATTCAATTTTTTTAATTTCTTTAACTCCCTCATGCAGATTTGCGGGGCTCTTAAGTATCCTTAACATTTCTTCAAGCAGTTTAATTGAAAGGGAACTGTGTCCTTCAAAAAAATCGAAAAAAACATATTCCTTAGGTAACAGATTTCTAAGCACGTATCCTCCAAATATTTTTAATTCAATTCTAAAATTTAAGAATTTATCCGAAATAACTTAATAAACCTTTTATAAAATATTTTTTTCTTCTCAGCCGGAAATATATAGGGTAATATTTTCAGCTTTGAGGAGCATAAAAAAAGCGCGGCCCGAGAAGCCGCGCTTTTCACACAGTCGATTGAGAAAGGAAGAGAAAACCATGTTTATAATGCCGCTGTAACACCTACCCCAATGTATGGGAAATACCCCAAACGGAACTGAAATGCCCATTTTGGCGAGAACCAGTAATTAAATCCCCCCTGAATATTCCAGAACAGGCCGCTTGAAGAAGCCGATGGGGAAGAGCCGGTACCCGAATCCCAGTTCCAGCTGGCAGAGGCTATATTAAAGCCTAACGATAAACCCGCAAAGGGGTCGAATTCCTTTCCCGGAAGGAAATGATAATTTGCCTCTGCGGCCAAAATGAAATTGGTATACCTGAAATATCCCTTTCCGCTGTTCCAATTAAAATCTTCTTTGGTTGATGCAAAGGCGCCCAATACTCCAAGCTGAATTTTTTTATCGATAATGTTCATAAAATTATACTCAACGCTGATTGGTATGCCCCCTGTGCCAGGCAAGTCTCCGTTGCCTATTCCTACTAGAACGCCGAGAGTTTTTTTATCGGGCTGGTATTGCGCCGAAACTAGAGTTGCGGTGAATAAAATTATTGCTAGTGTAATAATTGTCTTCTTCATTTCTCCCTCTTTATTTAATTAGAACTTTAACTATAAATATAATGTTGAAAACTATAACTTTTGTGATATAAAGCAATTATTTTTGACTAGTTCTTAAAAAAAAGAAGAGTTTAGGGGATGTTTCTATGAAAAACAATTTAAACCAATAATAAGGACAAATTGTCAAAAAAAGCATAATGGAAGGATTAATTAAAAATATCGGACGTATAGACAAGCGAATTATTGCGGCAATTGCATTTTTGCTTCTTGTAATTACGGGAATGCTCGATTTTTATTCCGACGTACAGCTTTCTATTTCAATTTTTTACCTTCTGCCAATTACAATATCTGCCTGGTATATAGGAAGAAAAAGCGGCCTCTTTTTCGCATTGCTGGGGGCGGCTGTCTGGTCCTTAAATGATTATATAGCCTCCGAAGGGTACAGGCACCCGGTTACACCTTACTGGAATGCCGTTGTTATGCTTGGAATATTTTTGGTGGTTTCCGAAATCCTTTCGGCATTAAGAAAATCGGTAAATCTTGAAGAACAGCTTGCTATAAGGGTGCAGAAAGGTCTTTTGCCAAATGAAATTCCCGTTTTCGATTCCCTGCAGATTTCTGTTAAATGGCAGCCTTTGAGTTTTGTAAGCGGCGATTACTACGATCTGGTTAAACTGGACGATAATAAACTGGGCATATGCATTGCCGATGTTGCGGGGCACGGTGTTGCCGCCTCTCTGCTTATGTCTAATATTCAGGCGGCATTCCATGTCTCAATACGTAATGATTCATCCCCCGAATATGTATGCGGCCAGTTAAATACCGTTATAAGGCATCACGGGCTTGCCGATAAATTCGTCTCTTTCTTTTACGGAATTATCGATCTTGATGATAAATCGATTACTTATTCAAACGCGGGGCATCCGCCCCCTTTTATTATAAGGAATAACGGAACATCCATACCCCTTGATAAAGGGGGTACAATGCTTGGCATTGTTGAAGAGTACTTTTCGGAATGTGAGAGGGTGGAAATTAAAGAAGGGGATGTGGTTATTGTTTATACAGACGGCATTACAGAGGCAAAGAATAGGGACCAGGACCTCTTCGGCGAAGATAAAATGATTAAATGCGTTAGGGAACATACATATCTCGACAGCCAAGAAATTAATAACGCCCTGCTTGAACAGATAGGCAATTTTAATGCCCATAATTACGACGATGATTATACGCTTCTTATACTTAAATACGGCAATTTAAATTAAATTCAATTCTAACAAAGGGAAAATGATAATGAAATTAAAGTTGACGGTTCTATTTGCGGCGGCAATACTCATTTTTATTGCCTCTAATTCATTTGCTCAAAAGGTATATTCTCCCGCTGATGCGAAAGACCATATAAACGATACTTTAACCGTAAAAGGGGTTGTTTCGCAGGTCTCGGTTACAAGAGGGGGACAGGTTTATTTTAACATGGGGGGCCGGTACCCCGATAACGTTTTTTCGGCAGTTATTCTTAAACCGAATGCAGATAAGTTTGCTGATGTTAAGGAATATGAGGGAAAGACCGTTCTTGTTACAGGCAAAGTGAAAATGTACAACGGCAAACCCGAAATTCTTCTCGAAAAGAAAGAGCAGTTATCGCTTGCTCCCGCCGAAGAAATAAAAAAATAAGTTTTAATTTGCTTCCGCCGGTTGCGGTAAACCGGCGGAAAAGTATCTTTTACCTGCCTGCTAAATTACTTATTGTGTTTTCTCTATCAATCTGATTATATTTTCCTTTAAGATATGGGTATAAATGTAAAGAAACCGAATTAAAGGAGAGCAAATATGTATTTTGCGCTATTAATAATTTTGCTGGTGTTGTCTTTTTATTTATTTGTTACAGGCGCCAATAAAGAAAATAAAATAAAAAAGTATGCCGGAATTGTTCTGGCAGCAGCTACCTTATTTTTCTTCTGGTTTATGGATTTTTGGGGGGAAGCACTCTGGTTCGAAAATCTCGGCTACGGGCACAGGTTCTGGACTATTGTAAACTCTAACGGTATTCTTGCCATTGCAGGTGCTATAATAGGGTTTTTGTTCGTTTTTGCATTTACTTACCCGATAGCAAAAAAGCATAAGATTGTTAAAATATTAACACGTCTTGCAGGCATTGTTGCAGGGGGTTACTGGGGAGCCCTTAACTGGCAGATTATCCTACAATACTGGTTCGGCGTTCCTATGGGCATTAAAGACCCTATACTTGGCATGGATGCAGGTTTTTATCTCTTCTCCCTTCCGTTTTACGATTCTTTAATAGACCTCCTTTTTATCCTTTCCCTTATAACATTAGCCGCATCGTTTATTGTTACATTTCTAAGGCTTACGCAGAACAATGTTGTTTTATATATACCCGAAGCGGGGGAATTAACCGAAAAGAATTATTACTTTCCGGTTTACCTTAACAGTGCACTCTTTCTATTAGTTCTGGCGGGGGAAAGGTTCTTAAGCAGGTATCATCTAATGTATTCGCAAACCGGGGTTGCCGCCGGCATGAGCTGGACCGACGCAAATATTCTGCTGCCGGCTACTTACATATTTATAATTTTTATTTTACTTGCCGCGTTAATGCTTCTGGCTCCTCCGCTCCGCTTAAAATTACAGAAGATTTTTGCGCGCTGGTTCAATACAATACCCGATAGGGTACATCTTGCCCTTTTAGCCGGTACGGCAATTTTTCTTGCTGTAACAGCCGTAATTGCATTCGCGGCTTTGCCTAAGGCTTTTAACTGGCTGCTGGTTAAACCGAATGAAATTACTTACGAACGCCCCTATATTGCAAACAACATAGAATTTACACGAAGCGGTTTCGGGCTGGATAAAGTTATTGAAAAAGAATATCCTATGACAGGCACTTTCAACCAGCAGGTTGTTAACCAGAACCCGAGCCTTTTTGCCAATATAAGGCTGTGGGACTGGCGCGCGCTTGATGCCGCATACCGTCAGTTCCAAACTATGCGCCTTTACTACGAATTTTCGGATGTAGATGTTGACCGCTACAATATAGACGGCAAAGACAGGCAGGTAATGGTTTCGGGGCGCGAAATGAACCTTGATAACCTGCCCCAGCAGAGCCAGACTTTTGTTAACAAGCGGTTTCAATACACGCACGGGTACGGAATGACTATGGCCGCCGTAAACGAATTTACTTCGGAAGGGCTTCCTCATCTTTTAATTAAGGATATTCCCCCCGTAAGCGAATCGAAATCGGTTCAAGTTGACCAGCCGAGAATTTATTACGGCGAGCTTACAAACACTTATGTGGTTGTAAATTCAAAGGTTAAGGAATTTGATTACCCGAGCGGCGAAGATAATGTTTATTATAATTATAAGGGTAAGGGGGGCGTTGAGCTTTCTAATTTCTGGCGTAAATTCTTATTCGGCTGGAAATTTGACGGCACAAACTTCCTATTTTCCGATTACCCGACCGATAAAAGCAGAATTATGTTCCACAGGCAGATTTTAGACCGGGTTAATACCCTTGCTCCTTTTCTTCAATTCGACAAGGATCCTTACCTTGTACTTTCAAACGGTAATTTATATTGGATGGTTGACGCTTATACAACTTCAAATTATTTCCCTTACAGCCAGCCTTTTTCAACTACCGAGTATATTCAGTATAAAGAGGGGAATGAAAACAGGACAATTACAAACCAGCTTAGCGAAAACCTTGAAGGGGTTAATTACATCCGTAATTCGGTTAAAGCGGTTATTAACGCGTACGACGGCAGCGTGAATTTTTATATTATGGATAACGATGATCCGATAATAAGGGTTTGGAAAAGAATTTTCCCCGATCTGTTCAAAGAAAAATCGGAAATGCCTGCCGATATTCAGGCGCACATGCGCTACCCTATAGATATGCTTCTTACTCAGGGTATTGTTTACGAAAAATACCACATGACCGACCCGACCGTTTTTTACAATCAGGAGGATTTGTGGATTAGGGCTACCAATAAGTATTACAACCAGACCCAGCCGGTTGACCCTTATTATATTATGTGGCAGCTTCCAGGTTCGGCTAAACAGCAGTTTGTTCTTATGTGTCCCTTTACCCCCAAGAACAGGCAGGTGCTTATTGGATGGATTGCAGGAATGTGCGACGCCGAAAATTACGGCAAGTTTATGGCTTATCAGTTCTCTAAGGATAAAATGGTGCTCGGGCCTCAGCAGGTGGAATCGAAAATTGACCAGGACAGTTATCTTTCGGGGCAGTTGACTTTATGGGACCAGCACGGCTCTAAAGTTATACGCGGCAATGTGCTTGCCATTCCGGTTAATAATACTCTGTTCTATGTAGAACCGATATATCTCCAGTCGGAAACTGCGCCATACCCCGAACTTAGGCTGGTTGTAGTAATGCATGGGGAAAATATGAGTTACGCAAAGAGTTTTGACGACGCGCTTAACGGCTTGTTCGCAAAAACTGCTTCTGCGCCTGGCAATACGGTACCTGAACTTACTCCGGTTAATACGGCAAATGTATCTTTAACGGGGGATGTTAAGGCCGCTAACGATGCTTTCAATAATTATCTGCGTTTGAATGCCGATAAGAAATTTACCGATGCGGCAAAGGAACTGGAAAAGCTTCAGCAGGCTCTTCAGTCGCTTACTACAAAAGCCGCGGGAAACAAAAAATAAACTATTCCTTTATACCGGCGCGGTAAAAATGCCGCGCCGGGTATCAATTAAACCAAAAATAACCCCGTAATGTAAAATTTAGATTAATGGTACTTCTACCATTAATTTCCTTTTTTTGCAAAAATTAGCATGAAAATATGGTAACGCTAACATTGAAATAAGGCCGGCGCCGCATTAATTTGATTACCGTAAATAGAGTTTCAATTTGTTCATATTATTGCGGCAAAATGTTACTTAACGGCTTATTAAACTGCAAAAAAGAGGTAATTATAAATGAATAGATTAATGTTCTTAAGCGAAAAAAGCATGGCTGATAACGAGCTGTTGGCGGTTGCCGGCATTAAATCGCTTGTTAGCCCTTCTATTTTAAATACGGGCATGATTTCCCTTTTGGGAAACGGAATAAATCTTTTTATTAATGGAATGGTTTACGAGTCGCTTGGCAAGGGATACCTGGCGCTTACATTCTACAAAACCTCGCTCGAAAAAGGGAGGGATAGCCTACTGCTTAGCCTTAAAAATTATCTGCTTAACCGTGGCGGCAGCCAGCCGCTTTTGAATAAAATTGAAGAAGCCATTAATACGAAATGTTTTGAGACCGCGCTTGAAGCCGCAATTGAAGGGGTGCCCGATGAATTGTGCTGTGCCGGCGAAAACCCCCTTAAAACCATTTGTAAAATTCTTAATATCCGCATTAACAAGGCCAACGGTTCGGAATGCCTTAAAGAGGCTAAACATCTGCAGAGGGTTATTATGGAACTGAATGAAAAACTCTCTTCGGTTGAGGCTGAAGGCGGCGAAGTGACCGCATAAATAATTTAGGTTTTAATTATACCCCTTTTATAAGGAACATAATTTTAAAATTGTTGTTATATTAAGTGGCGTTAAATTTAACTCTTGAACAAAGCGGCTATTTAATATGATTGACAAAAGTGCTCGTCCTAAAATTAAACTTGAATTTACCATTACCGATAAAGTTGTTGAACTTATAAGCCTTATTTTACTTATTCTACTCTGGGTTATAGCATTAATTAATTTTTCATCCCTGCCCTCTGCTATACCGTCGCATTTTAATTTTGCAGGTAAAATAGATTCCTACGGAAGCAGGGGAACGATATTTCTTCTCCCCGCAATTGGAACCGCTATTTACGCTGTATTTACTCTTCTAACATTTTTCCCCCATATTTATAATTATCCCGTTAAAATTACCCCCGAAAACGCCGCCGCTCAGTACAGGCTGGCTGTTAGCCTTTTACGCTATCTTAAAGCAGGCATACAAACACTCTTTCTTGTTGTTCTTTTTATGATAATAAGAACCTCATTCGGCGAGCCGAATAATTTAAACCTTCTTGTTTTTGCCGTGCTTATCCTTTTTATTTTTGCCCCCTTAATATTTTTTATTGTTAAAATGAGCAGGTTAAAATAATTGCCGGAGCCGCTT
>DAHYUM010000123.1 GCA_027398005.1 bacterium | reverse complement strand
TTTTGAAACAGATTCCTTAACCGAATCGAGTTCGCTGAAGACCGATTTTAATCTCTGATGGAGTATAAAATGGCCGAGCCTATCGGCAATTGTATTAAGAAGTTTCTTCTCCTCCTTAAGAAAAGGGCCTATATCGGCATTGGGTGTTTCTTCCATATAAAATACGGTAAGGCTGCCTACTTCCTTATCCTGTACATAAATAGGAGAAGAAATATACCATTGGGTTTCCTCGAAATCGGTAGTCTGGTAAATAATTTCGCCGTATTTAAGCCTTGCCCGGCAGATGCCCGGATACTGGAATGCAGGCGCAATAACATTTATAACCGAATGGAATGCCTGCCTTAATGAGATATCGGAGCGGTTCAGGCTGTCTTCTATTGTATATAAACAATTAAGCTCTTTAGCCCTTTCCTGAAGCTGATTTACCAGATTGTCGATAGATTGTTTTTGTACTGTCATAAAGAAATAATTCCTTTTCCGTTTCTGCCGTCGAATTTAATATTTAATGGATTTTTAAAACGAATATGCTTTATAAAATTACTTTCCTCAATAACATCCTGACTATTAATTAAATTCCAATTAATCTTATAATTTCCATCGTAATTTAATGATAAGTATTTAACGCCGAAAGAGGTTATATTATGGAAAAAATGGGAGCCCTGGCTAAGTTCAACATTCATTTCGGGAAGTGTCGATTCCACTATAACCCTTGCCTTTGAAATATCCCCCCATTCAACAGGTATCCCGAGCCACGGGTCGGTACTGCCCCACCTTCCGAAACCGATTAATAAATACTCTTTATTCATCCCGGCAAATTTCCTGTTAATCCCCTTCAATTCGGCGGCTATTAAGGGAGTGTTTTTCTTATGGAATAACTCCGGCTTGACAAAAATGATATCTGTTATATTATTTTCGTGGCCGTTGCCAAGCGATTTATCGGATGATGCGATAACCGATTCCCCCGACATTTCAGCCTCTGTAATCTCTACAAGTTCATTCGAAACCACCATTGGCCTTACCTGCAGAAATCCGAATTCGAGTATATCACTTTCTCTGTTGAAATTAATTGCGAATTCAATTTCAACAGGAGAATTAAATGTTTCCTCACATGTCTTTAGAAGTACTTTTATAAAATCGTTGTACTTATACTCGTTAAGACCAAGCAGAGGTGCAAAATTCATCAAACGGGGGCCGTCGTTGCCAACCCCCGGAACAAACTTACCCGATGAGGAGATGTAAGTAGAAGCCGAATGAGATAGCATACTGTCATAATCGGCATCTTCCAGGCTCCCCTTTATAAGAAATTCAGTCTCGTTTACCGGGTCGTATTGAATAGAACGGTTCATATTTACAGCCCAGAATTCTCTCTGCGTATTTTTGAGCTGATCCTGAGGGTCGCCGAAAGGAGGAGGGCATTTGGGAACTACCGGGGAATAGGACCAGCAAATTCCACCATCCACAATAGTTTTACCAAGGCCAAGAGCCAGGCTAACGACCCCATGTTCCGGTTTACACCTGCCGCTGGGGTAATAATTATAGGAACGTGCTACCCCCGAAATTTCGGGATAGAATCTTTCATATCCCTTTCTTCCAACGACCTCCTGAATAACCAGAGCCATCTTTTCATCTTTTATCGAATTTGAAGTTCCCCGGCAGTAATTCTTTGAAGAAGCAAAAAAAGCGGAAGCATAAACAAATTTAATGGCCTCGGTCAATTTCTGAAACCGTTCATTAATTTCAGGCTCGTTGTTCGATATCATTTTAGTGGCGTAAACGCCGGCGAAAGGTTCAAATTTTGCGTCTTCGAGCAGGCTTGAAGAACGGACCGCAAGGGGCTGTGTAACCCCCATAATCAGAAACCGCAAATCGCCTACTATTTCGGCAGGAAGATCGGCATTTAAAAAGGCATGTGCAATTCTTTCATCAGGTTCATCCGAATATGCGATATCGAAAAGAGAATTCCTTTCCATAAATGCGTCGAATACATCTGTCCTTATTACAGTTAAGCGCGGAATTCTGATATCAATTTGAGGGAAATCTTCTTTCTTTATTCGTTCTACAAGCGTTTTTTTAATGAATGCAAGCCCCGCGGCTTTACCTCCCAGCGCACCTTTGCCAATGGAAGTAAAGTCTTTGTCTTTTTCAAAAAAATTGCGGTCAAATTCAGGAAGGTAAGTTAATTCAATCTTTGATAATGAATCTTTCATAAATTAACCGGGGACTGTTAGTTTTACAGAATAATATAGCAATAAATCTGCAACTTTATAACAGTCCCCGTTAATTTAATTACAAAATATTAAACCCAGCCTCTATCTTTGCAAGCCTGGGCAACACGTTTAACCGAAATAACATAAGCGGCATCGCGCATATATAATTTCTGTTTTCTGGCCAATTCGCTAACAGCGCGGTAAGCTGAAGTCATTGCAACGTCTAATTTGCTTAATACTTCATCTTTTTCCCAGAAATAGTTCATATTGCTCTGAACCTGTTCAAAATAGCTGCATGTTACGCCGCCGGCGTTAGCCAAAAAGTCGGGTATAACAAAGATTCCTCTCTGTTCAATAACTTTATCGGCTTCAGGTGTAGTAGGGCCGTTAGCGCCTTCAACAATAATTTTAACTTTCTTGCTGATTTTATTAACGTTGTCTTCTCTAATCTGGTTTTCAATAGCGGCAGGAATGAGGATATCAACTTCCTGTTCAATCCAAACTTCGCCGTCAAGAACTTCGTAGCCGAGTTCTTTTGCTTTTGTTTTTTCAATTCCGCCGAATTTATCGGTAATTGAAAGGAGTTCCTGCAGGTTAACGCCTGAAAGTTTTCTGAATGTATATGAGGTCTGGTCTTTCTGATCCCAGCTTGAAACGCAGATAACTTTTCCGCCCAACTGTGTATAAAGGTCAATAGCGTACTGGGCAACGTTGCCGAATCCCTGAACAGCAGCAGTTGTATTTTCAGGTTTAAGGTTCATTTCTTTTAAAGCTTCTCTGAAAGTGAATACAACGCCGTAACCGGTAGCTTCTGTTCTTCCTAACGAACCACCCATTCCAACAGGTTTGCCTGTAATGAAACCGGGATATTTTCCGCCGGAAATTGTTTCGTATTCATCAAGAATCCATAACATATGCTGGCCGTTTGTCATAACGTCAGGAGCCGGAACGTCGTTAACCGGGCCAACATTTTTAGCCATCTGGCGAGCCCAGCCGCGGCAAATCTGTTCCTGTTCGCGTGCGCTTAAATGATGAGGATCGCAAATTACGCCTCCTTTACCGCCGCCGAGAGGAATGTTTACAACTGAACATTTCCAGGTCATCCACATTGCAAGTGCGCGTACTGTATCTATTGTTTCGTGAGGATGGAAACGGATACCCCCTTTGTTAGGACCGCGGGCATCGTTGTGCTGTACACGAAAACCTTTGAATACTTTTGTCGTACCGTCATCCATACGGACCGGAATACTGAAATGGTATTCTCTTATAGGTTCTCTTAATAACTGTCTTGTCGCCTGATCGAGCTGAAGAATTTCAGCTACTTTGTCAAACTGCGCTTGAGCCATTTCAAACGGATTAAATTCCTTTTTGCTCATCACTTTACCTCAATATAATATTTTAATAAACTATGTTAATTTAATTTTGCGGGCTAAACTGTAATTGAAAAATTATCGTTTCCTATTAGTAATACATCCAATCAGTAAAGCTCCGAACTGCTTGTAGAATTATATCTACTTTGTTAAAATAGACAGACTAATACTATTTAGCAAATCAAAGATTTCACTCTGTTTTGGGGCATTTTGCCCCCTTTCCTCATATATTTAGCTTTATCCATTTTTGCCCCGTTATAATTCAATTTCAATATCGGCTATAACATAATTTTTATCCGATTTGGGGAATTTAACCTCAATTATTTTAGCTTCTCCCGATGACGGAATTAAAATGCCACCCGCTATCTTTTTAATGTTTTTATTGGTAAAAAGGGTAAGTTTTTCGGTTTTTTCAGGTATTCCTTCCAATTTAACCGAATATATATTTCCCTCAATTTTTTCAGAGATTATTATTGTTCCATAAGGTTTTCCGTTAACCTGCGGATTGCTCAATACCGGAGCCAGTAAAATGCCTCCTTCGGTCGCAACCTTTACATCACATCTTTCGGCAAGTGTAAAAGCAATAACAGCCTTGCCATTTTCGAGTTTATATTTAGCAGAGGTAGCGTTAACTAAGATATTTTTAACCGAAGCGCCCGGTGCGAGTTTAACGGTAAGAACAATATTGCTCTTCCCTTTTTGGGGAGAAGTAAAAGAATAATCTAGAACTCCGTTTGCTACGGAATAGTGCATATCAATTTCTTTATTTCCGAACTTAATATTTTTTACATCTAAGTTTTTATAATCTGCCGGTATCTGAGGAGCCAGGTTAAGCACGTTTTGCTGTTTATCGGGCATTATACCTACCATACCTTCCAATAGAGGCTGAAGGGCCATGCTTTCGCTCCATGCCTGATGCGAGCATACCCCAGCAGGCTTATATTCAATTCCGTTGAGTACTTCTTCAATATACCCGAGGCCCCAGTTTTTATAAATCATCAAATTGCTGTAAACGGTGCTGAAAGCCTGATTGCTGAAGCCGTATTTATATTCGGCAAGCGAAGCCCAGCCGGTGAACAGAGGCCATACTGTTCCGTAATGGTAGCCCCGCGGATTGAACATCGGGTTCGATTCGCCTATTATGCGTACACCCCAGTCGGTTGTATAGTCGTTGCCTAAAAATTCCTTTACGCTTTCTTCGGAGCGTTTTAATGAGGTGGCATTGAAATACATGGGCACTGTTACCTGAATAGTTTTGGTAGGACTGAAAGAGCCGTCTATGTTTTTCCCGTCATTATAAAAATTTGTTTCCTTATTCCAGAAATCCCTTTCAATAATATCCTTCACTTTTTTGGAATCATTTAAATATCCGGCGGCCAGTGTTTTATTATTCATCGCTTCGGCCATAATACTTCCGTATTCAAGTGTTGAGGACCATAACCCTGCAAGGTAGAATGTAACATGAGCGCCGTAAATTTTGCCTCCTTCAACCCAGCCGTGCCCTACATTAGTATTTTCAATCAGGCCGTCTTTATCGGTATCTGTGCCATAGCAGAAATCGATAGCCTTTTTAATTTTAGGCCATTCTTTTTTAAGGAATGAAATATCACCTGTGGCGTTATAATATTTCTCTATTAGAATAACATATAAAGGGGTGGCGTCGGCGGCATCGTAATGCACCGCGTTGCTCGAAGTAAGTTCGTGGAATATCTTACCGGTGAGATCCTGATATTTACCCAGGAACTCCAGAACCGATTTAACTTTATCGAAATCGCCGTAATCGAGAAGTGCGAATGAAGTCCATTCGGAATCGCGCCCGAAATACCAAGCATATCCGGGGCGCCCGCTTACCGTCTGTCCACCGTCCCATCCCCTTTCTGTGGTTCCGAATCCTGCCATGAGTGACGAGCCGAGAGGATAAGTGCGGACAAAGAATTTATCCACCCCAACAAGGGCCCACTTATAGGCTTCGTTGAATTCATTATCGGGTGTTTCAATGATAGTTTTTTGCGTAAGCAGGTTCTTATAATACTTAACATTTTCGTTATACACAGCAGGTATATTGGAGATTGTTTTTTTATAATAACCAGTTGTAGCATTTATATTTTCGTTCGACGCTGCGAATACAAAATTAAATTCATTCTTTCCGGCCGGAAGGTCAATAGTAAATTCGATTCCGGCTGTTTTAGTCTTTTCCTTTGTTGTTTCTTCTTTTACGGAAGGAATTGATTTAACATCTGTGCCGAAAATTGAGCTTATCGATTTATCGAAACTTTTTATGAAAACGCTGTTGGTCTTCGGGTCCGCCATAGCGTTATATTTACCCGGAAAATCGTGATCGTAGGGCCACATAATCCTGTTATCGGCATTAAACTTAATTACAACCTTAACCGGTTTGGTACTGTTAATTTTATAGTTTATAATTCCCGACGGAAGATTTCGGGATGCAATAAGCGTTTCGGTTATTTTATTTCCGGCAAGTGTATAATTTCTGGTAAAAGATTCCGGTCTAGCAATAATTGATGGATTGGAATTATTAAGTTCAGTCTCTTTCCCGTCTTTAATAACCGTAACGGAATAATTCATAAAGGCCCTTAATGGATGAACCCATACTTCATCAAGCCCCCCTGTTTCCTTTCCCATCATAAGGGTTCTAAGCCCGGCCGATTCGCAGTAATTTGCGGGGTTGGCTGTCTCTCTGGCAATTTCAAGTCCGCTGTTCGAAGCAAAATTTAAATCCGATTTTTTAAGGCTTAATGATTTGAGAGGTCCGCTCCCTCCGGTTACTTCAAATGCCAGTTCATCAAAATTCCAGAAAGATTTTTTCAATCCATTTTTGTAGCCCGCAATGTATGCGAATGTATTCGCCATCAGCTTTTCAAGATGCCTGCGGTAAACATTTTTTGAATCGTTAAAATAGAGATAAGAACCGATTGAAATGCATTTAGCCTTATTTAAGTCGTACTCTATTACATGCCTTTCGTTTTTCATAAATGTGATGTAATCCCATCCAATACCTATTACCTTTCCTTCCTTGGGCAGGATGCCATCGTAATAAGAGGCCGCAAAGGGGTAATTCTGCTTTGTATTCCATGTATATGCGCCGTCGAACAAATCCTTAAATATTGGGTGCCCTTCAAAACTGTGGAAACCTTTAATCTCTTTATAGGTATCCTTAATTACCCATCCTTCTTTCAACACCTTATTTGGGCGTACCGTTTCAATTTTTAAATCAACCGTATATTGTGCCGCCAAAAGTGTAAGCAGAATTCCTTTTCCGCTTTTAAGATAGCCGTTAATTGCATCTTTTACCTTCCCGGTTTCCGCCTTAGCCGGAAGTTTAACCGCTTCATCGTAATGCCACCAAACCAGGTCATATTTATTGTTTATGCCTTCCTTTTCAATTGTATCGAATGTAACCACTTCAGAGGCTGGATAGGCCTTTTTAAGCCATTCAAAGGCGCTTTGTTCCTCCGGCGTAAGAAGGTTTAATTCCTTATCTGCCAGAAAACCTACCTTAAAATTATTCTGCGCAAAAAGCATTGGTGCGGCAATTAAAAGAAAAAAGAAAAATCTTATAAATTTCATTATAATCTCCGGTATGTTTTTAGTTCTAATATATTCAAACGAGTGAATTAAGATATTAAAAAAACGGGTATTTTTTAAAAAAATATTTCAACGTTAGGAGAAATATTTTAAATTTAATCAGCCGAATATAGACGTTGGATGAAAACTCTTAAACAATTAAAGAAAATAATAATAGCCGTAACCGGATTTACAGTGCTTATAATAGGCATAATTACGATATTTCTGCCCGCTCCGGCTGTAATCATCATTCCTATGGGGCTTACTATTCTTGCCACGGAATTTGTATGGGCAAAAAAATGGCAGGTAAAGGTTAAAGAGACCATCTCCTATGCCGCTAACGGCTTCAGGAAGAAGGAAACAGACTAATTCATTTTAATTACCACAAGGGTAATGTCATCGTGCTGGGGCGCCTTTCCAATAAACGACTTCACATTGTTCAAAATTCTTTCTATAACAATCTCAGGCACTTCCCCTTCGCATTTTACAATCACTTCATTCAGTCTTTCTAAACCGAACTCTTCTTTTTTCAAGTTCATTGCCTCGGTTATTCCATCCGTATAAAAAACAACCATGTCCCCCTTATCAAGCTGAATGCTCTCTTCCTCTATATAGCGGTTGAATTGTTCCCCCGGCTCCATTCCAAGAGCAAACCCTTTCGGCTGTATAAGCATAACACCTTTCTGCGAACTCTTTTTAATTATAACCGGATTATGCCCCGCGCGCGCAATTATTATTCTCTTTTCGTTTAATA
>DAHYUM010000122.1 GCA_027398005.1 bacterium | reverse complement strand
GCGCCCGATCCGCGATTGCGCGAGATCATGCGCGCCTTCGTGCGCCATCTGCACGACTTCGCGCGCGAAGTGCGGCTGACCGAGCCGGAATTCCATCAGGCGGTTTATGAAGTAGCCCAGTCTTTGTCAATTGTTCTTGAAAAGCATCCTGAATACAGAGGGGCAAAAATACTGGAAAGATTAGTAGAGCCGGAAAGATTAATTATTTTCCGTGTCCCCTGGGTAGACGATCAGGGGGATGTTCAGGTTAACCGTGGTTTCAGAATTGAAATGAACAGTGCAATAGGACCTTACAAAGGGGGGCTCCGTTTTCACCCCTCCGTTAATCTGGGTATTCTCAAGTTCCTGGCTTTCGAGCAGGTATTTAAAAACAGCCTTACGACCCTTCCGATGGGGGGAGGCAAGGGTGGTTCCGATTTTGACCCTAAAGGTAAAAGCGACGGTGAAGTAATGCGCTTCTGCCAAAGTTTTATGAGTGAACTCTTCCGTCATATAGGTGCCAATACTGATGTGCCCGCGGGGGATATTGGTGTAGGGGGAAGGGAAATAGGATATCTCTTCGGCCAGTACAAAAAATTAAGGAATGAATTTACCGGAGTATTAACAGGCAAAGGGCTCAATTGGGGTGGTTCTCTAATACGTCCCGAGGCAACCGGATACGGTTCGGTTTATTTTGCCGCTGAAATGCTTTCCACGAGAAATCAATCCCTGGAAGGGAAAAAATGCCTGGTATCGGGGAGCGGAAACGTTGCGCAGTACACCGCTGAAAAAATAATTCAGCTGGGGGGCAAGGTTCTAACTCTATCCGATTCGAACGGATATATTTACGATGAAGAGGGAATTACGGCGGAAAAACTTCAGTTTGTAATGGACCTTAAAAATGTACGCCGCGGAAGAATTAAGGAATATTCCGACAAGTTCAAAAAAGCCGTTTACAACGAGATTAATCCTAATTCCGATTTTAATCCTCTCTGGAATCATAAGGCGGACTGCGCGTTCCCGAGCGCAACACAGAATGAGATTAATGGGAAAGACGCGGCTAATCTTATTAAGAACGGAGTATATTGTGTTTCGGAAGGGGCCAATATGCCCACATCCATAGAAGGCATTAATCAATTTCTTGATTCGAAAATATTGTACGGGCCTGGCAAAGCCGCTAATGCAGGGGGCGTTGCCACATCGGGACTCGAAATGTCGCAGAACAGCCTGCGCCTTAGCTGGAGCCGCGAGGAAGTTGACCAGCGCCTGCACGGAATTATGAAGAATATACACAAGACCTGCGTTGAAACAGCCGAAAAGTACGGCACGCCGGGCAACTACGTTAACGGCGCCAATATAGGAGGATTTCTGAAGGTAGCCAATTCGATGCTGGACCAGGGAGTTGTTTAAGCTAAAATAATAATTCAATTGGAGGAACCCGGAAGTACCGGGTTCCTTCAGATATAATTATATAAAATAATTCCGGTCTAACGATGAAACCCTTATCAGAAAAATTTAACAAAGAGCTTCTATTAAAGGGGAAGCATTCGAAGTTTCAGGATTTCCATAATCTGATGCGATTCAGAATAAGGGATATACTTCTGGTATCGAGCCTTTACGACTCATACATCTTTGAAGAGGAAGGGAGATTGTATGAATTGCTGAGAAAGGAATATCAGGGGCTTAATTTAAGCCATTCCCCCGAGCTGGTTCAATGTTCTTCGGGGGGCGAGGCGATAGAACTGATAAGTTCCGAAAACAGTTTCGATCTTATTATTATTACTCCACATATAGAGGATATGAACGCAATTGATTTTGCGCGCGAAATTAAAGCCCGCGGATATAAAGTGCCTATTGTGCTGCTCGGTTACGATAACCGGGGAATGATTGATATGATGCTGCGGAAGGAAATTTCAATATTCGATAAAATTTTTATTTGGCAGGGGGATTTTAGGATAATACTGGGCATTATAAAATATCTTGAAGACCGGCTGAATGTAGAGCACGATTCACTGCAGGCGGGGGTGCAGTCTATTATACTTATTGAGGATGATGTGAGGTTCTATTCCTCATATCTTCCCCTAATTTATACCGAAGTGCTTCAGCAATCGCAGAACCTGATGCAGGAGGGAATTAATATTTCGCACAAGTTTTTAAGAATGCGCGCCCGGCCTAAGATACTTTTATGTTCAAATTATGAAGAAGCCTGGGATCTGTATCTAAAATATGAAGAGTATATACTAGGCATAATATCCGATATCGATTTCGCCCATAACGGAAAGCCCGATCCGAAAGCGGGAATTGAATTCTGCGGAAGGGTTAAATCCAGATATACCGATATACCAATACTTCTGCAATCGAGTGTACGTGAAAACGAAAAAATAGCCCAGACAATAGGAGCTTCATTTATATTAAAAGAATCCCCCACGCTTCTGCATGAGTTAAGCGGATTTATAAAGAACAATTTCGGCTTTGGCGATTTTGTTTTTACCGACGCTGAAAAGAATATTTACGGAAGCGCTTCGAATTTACAGGAACTGGAGGAATATCTGAAGAAGGTGCCCGATTCGAGCATAGTCTACCATGCGTCGCGCAATCATTTTTCCAACTGGTTTAAGGCGCGTACTGAGTTCAGGCTTGCCCATCAGCTAAGGCCCAAAAAGGTAGCCGATTTCCAATCGGTTGACGGACTGAGAAAACTTCTTGTACGATACGTCCACGATTTTATTGCATCGCGGCAGGTTGGGGTAATTACCGATTTTAACAAGAACACATTCGACAAGCAGACAACATTTGCGCGCATAGGAAGCGGAAGCATAGGGGGCAAAGCCCGCGGGCTCGGTTTTATAAACAGGCTTCTGAATGATTTTGAAATAAGGAATAAATTTGAGGGGGTTGAAATAGTTCTGCCTGCCGGGGTTGTAATTGCAGCCGATAACTTCGATAAATTTCTGGATGACAATTTTCTTCGGGATTTTGCCTTAAACTCTAAAGACGACAAAAAATTATTAGAGCGGTTTATGAGGGCAAAGATATTTCCCAAAATAGTTGTTACTGCGCTGACCGATTATTTAGGGATTGTTAAAGAACCGATTGCCGTCCGCTCTTCGAGCCTCTTGGAAGATTCCCAGGGGCAGCCTTTTGCAGGTGTTTACGATACTATTATGCTGCCGAATAACCATAAAGATGCCGATATAAGACTGCAGCAGTTATTAAATTCCATAAAGCAGATTTACTACTCGGTCTTTTGCGGAAAATCGAAGGATTATATAAAAGCTACATCGTACCGGCTTGAAGAAGAGAAAATGGCTATAATAATTCAGCAGCTCGAAGGGGCCGAACATAACTCAAGGTTTTACCCCGAAATATCGGGGGTAGCCCGCTCCTTTAATTTTTATCCATCCCCTCCTTTAAAGGCAAATGACGGAATTGCCTCGATTGCATTGGGGCTTGGCAAGATGATTGTTGAAGGGGGGAATACAATCCGTTTCTGCCCGAAGTATCCGGCTCATTCTATGCAGTTTGCCACTATTGAAGATACCCTGAAATACAGTCCGCAGGAATTTTTTGCACTTAATCTTGATGCAATGGAGGGAAGGGTATATCCTGATGGGGATGAACTGGTTCAGCTGTATTCCATAGATGCGGCTGAACAGGATAAGACATTGTTAAAAATTGGTTCAACATATTCGGAAGAAAACGGAATAATATATGACGGAGTAGCGCGCCCGGGGGCGAGGCTTATTACATTTGCCCCCGTACTTAAATATAATTTATTCTCTTTCCCCGAAATTGTAAACCGGCTTCTTGAAATAGGAGCCTGGGGAATGGGGGCTCCGGTTGAGATTGAATTTGCAGTTAACTTAAGCGTTCCCGAAAGCGAGCCTGTAAGGTTTGCGGTGCTTCAAATGCGCCCTCTGGTGCTTAATAACGAGCTGGAAGAATTGGAAATCAGCAGGCATTCCAATGAAGAGCTTATCTGTTCCAGCAGCAATGTGCTTGGCAACGGGGTAATGTCCGATATTAAGGATATTGTATTTGTAGATATAAATAAATTCGACCGTTCAAAAGGAGTTGAAACTGCCCGAGAAATTGCGCAGTTCAATTCGTTGCTGTTGGACGAAGGGAGGCCCTACCTTTTAATTTGTTCCGGCCGGCTCGGCACACTCGATCCCTGGCTGGGAATACCTGTTACATGGGAACAGATTTCGGGGGCCAGGGGAATAGTAGAATCGGATTTTAAGGATTTCAGCATTACCCCTTCGCAGGGTTCCCATTTTTTCCAGAACCTTACCTCTTTCAGAGTAGGGTATTTTACCGTTGATCAATTCTCAAATCATGGTTTCATCGATTGGGAATGGCTCAATGCTATTCACCCGGTAGAGAAGAAAGAATACACAAGGCTCATCCGGTTTAACGAACCGGCAGTAATAAAAATTAATGGTATGCAGAACAAGGGTATAATACTTAAACCGGGTAAGTGAGGTTATATTGCCTCGCAACAAAGCCGACATCTCATCTCTTTAAGTGCCGTTTATTTAATTTTTAACCTCTTTTTAGCTTTTTATTATGATAACCTGCTCAATTATTATTGAATTCAGCCGATTATTAATTATAAGATTTTCCTTTTCTTGGCAGGAGTGTAAATATTAAAAATATTAATAGAGGAAAAAATGAGTGACGAATTGAACAGTAAAGGAAGCAGTTCAGAACTTTTGCAGCTGGTTAGTTTCAAAATAGGCAATGAGGAATTCGGGGTTGACATTTTGAAAGTGCAGGAGATCAACAAGATGGTTCCGATTACTAAGGTTCCAAATTCTCCGGCTTTTGTTGAAGGGGTAATTAATTTAAGAGGCAAAGTAATTCCAATAGTCGATTTCAGGACCAGGCTGGGGCTTGAAAGAGTGGGGCAGACAAAGGATACAAGAATAATTGTTGTTGACGTTGACAGCAGAATAATCGGCTTCATAGTCGATTCGGTAAGCGAAGTATTAAGGATTCCGGTTAATATAACCGAAGCGCCTCCCGAAATTGCCACCGGAATTAATTCCGAATTCATCAAATCGGTTGGAAAGCTGGAAGACAGGCTGTTGATACTTATCGACCTGGATAAAATATTATCGGCAAATGAAAAAAACGAAATTAATAGTGTATCAAAATAAACGGTTTTATCAGTAAAAACAGCCGGAGAAAAAATGAAATGGTTTTATGACTTAAAAATAAAATCGAAACTGTTTCTCGGATTTTTCATTGTGTCGGTTTTATTAATGCTTATCGGTTCCTATTTGCTCCTTAATCTCTATAATATTGAAGAAAAAAGCAGCAAAATATTTAATGAAACAACCGTCCCTGTAGGACAGATGTCCCAGATTATTAATGCATACCAGATGATAGGCATTAATTTGAGGGAATATGCATATTCAGCCACTCCTCAGGAGGGGGAAAAATTTCTTAATAATATCAGTTCGCTTGAAGGAATAATAGACTCGAATTCAAAGGAGTATTCTTCAAGCTATCTTGATGCGGGGGATGAGGAGAATTTTAAACAATTCAGCCTGCTTTTTGAACAATACAAAAGCGGAATTGAAAAGGTAAAAAGCGTAAAACAGAGTTCCGGCGCCGAACAGGCAAGGGGAATAATCTCGGGGGAAATGGGGCAGCTCTCTGCGGATATCACCTCGCAGCTTAATAAAATTACCGATTATAACCTTAAGGTCAGCCGCAATATGGATTCGGAAATCCAATCCACCTCGGCTACTGTGGAAGTTATTGCCATAATTGTAATTGCCGCTGGGGTTATTATTGCATTATTAATTGGTCTCTTTATAGCCAGTTACATTTCGAAGAATGTCTTGCAGGTAGTGGATAGAGCCAAGGGGATAACCGATATAGACATTAAAAACCTTAAGGACTGCGGAGCAAAACTTGCCGACGGCGACCTTAATATACATATGGATACGGCGCTTACGCTTCTCGATATAAAGTCGAAGGATGAAATCGGTTCGCTGGGTGAAAGTATAGATAAAATTAATGCCGGCATTCAGGATACAATTATTTCGATATTAAAAGCGGTAGAAAGCATTAAAGGCACCGTGCACGAATCGAACAAGCTGGTAGAAGCTACTGTTAAAGGGAATTTAACGGTAAGGGGAAACGAGGCAAAATACAGAGGCAGTTATAAAGAGCTTATTATAGGCTTGAATAATACTGTGAACGCTATTGTAACTCCCATAAATGAATCGGGGCGTGTGCTTGAAAGACTTTCATCGGGGGATTTAACTGCAAAAATGGAAGGCAAGTATGAAGGGGATTTTGCTAAAATAAGGGACAGCATAAATATCCTTTCCGATTCATTCGGAGCTGCGCTATCCGAAGTTTCCGAAGCTATACAGGCAACGGCAAGCGCGGGCACACAAATTTCATCCAGTACCGAAGAGATGGCCGCAGGCGCTCAGGAACAGGTGGTTCAAACTACCGATGTAGCCAGCGCAATTGAAGAAATGACCAAAACCATTCTAGAAACCAGCGCCAATGTTAATACAGCCGCAAGCGAATCGAGGAATGCAAGGGACTTTGCCATTAAGGGGACCAAAAAGAATGAAGACGCTAAGAGGGGAATAGATAAGATTGTTGAATCGGCACAGCAGACCGGGCAGATTATATCATCTTTGGCAAGAAAGACAGACCAGATTGGCGAGATTGCACAGATAATAGATGACATTGCAGACCAGACAAACCTTCTTGCTCTTAATGCTGCTATAGAAGCGGCAAGGGCGGGGGAACAAGGGCGCGGTTTTGCGGTTGTTGCCGATGAAGTAAGAAAACTTGCCGAAAGAACCGCTAAAGCCACAAAAGAAATTGCTGAAACCATAAAGCTCATTCAAAATGAGGCAAAGGAAGCTGATAATTCAATGGTAGATGCGGGCAGGACAGTTGCAGAAGGAATTCAGCTTAACGACGAAGTAGCCTCGGTTCTTCAGGAAATTCTTGATGCGAGCAATAAAACTTCCGATATGGTTAAT
Organism: bacterium; assembly: GCA_027398005.1. GTDB lineage: Bacteria > Bacteroidota > Ignavibacteria > Ignavibacteriales > Melioribacteraceae > JAEXUB01. The sequence continues at coordinate 948 of DAHYUM010000122.1, read as the reverse complement.
CAGGTTGCCGCCGCAAGCGAAGAGCAGTCATCTGCCGCCGAAGAGATAAGCCGGAGTATCGAATCGATTAACCGGGTTACGCAGGAAAGCGCACAGGGTATTCAGCAGGTGGCGCGCGCCGCTGAGGATTTAAGCAGGCTTACCGTTAATCTGCAGGATTTAGTTGGAAGATTTAAAATTCCGACTGCCGGGGGAAAAAGGAATTTTATTCCCCAAATGGAAGCAAAAGCGGATAAATACATATTGAACTGAAAGGAAGGGGGGCGATTCTCCCTTCTTTTAGTTGAAAATAATAAAACGGCAGTTAATAATGAATAACAGATAGATTATTGCTGTAAATGAATAAAAAATATTATAAATTAAAAAAATAAACTTTCTTTCCTTTTTACCGAGATTTGAGTTGAGAACTGCACTTTCAATAATATCCTTTATAATCGTCCTGGAACTGCTTAGGCTTGCCTACAGAATATTAATTAAAAAGGAAGTAGTGCATCCCCTTTATTATGTGTTGGGGATTATAGCCCTGTTAAGCCTTCTCTGGAGCGCCGGATATGGCGTGATGTATGCTACAAGAATTAAAGAAATAGCATCTCTTGCATACAAGGCAGGGGCTATAGGCTGGACTTTTGGTTTGAGCGTGTGGTATATCTTTTTTGTAGAGCTGTATAATTCAACACAAAAGAAGAAAAGGAATATTGTTTCATACATAGTAGTGCTTTCAATAGGTTTCCTTTTTTGGCTTACAGCGCTTGACGGAAAAATATTCGCTTCCGATTTCAAATATGTTGCCTGGTGGGGTTGGGAAGAGATTGTTTCAAAAGAAGTATTATGGATTTATTTATTTGGCGCTTTTTTTGCGGTTACTTTCATTTTCTGCGTTGTTTTTGTAATAAAGACAATCAGACGGATAACCTCGAGAAAGCAGACCCGGCTTTTAAAATTAATTGT
>DAHYUM010000121.1 GCA_027398005.1 bacterium | reverse complement strand
GCTATACCAAGGGCTATAGAACCATTCGAAGAGGCTATTGACGTCTGGAATAAATTAGGCTGATTTTAATCCTCATTACCCTGTAGTAATTTTCCTCAGGCATTTTTCAATAGCCGATTTGAAAGCGTTAAGGTTAACCGGTTTCTGGAAAATATACTCCACGCCTAATTCTTTATATTCCTCTTCAACAACCGCATTTATATCGCTGCTTAGAATAATTACAGGGGGTTTAATTTTCATATCCGAAAGGTTAATCTGCTTAACCAGTTCATATCCCCCCATAACGGGCATCCTATGGTCGCTTATAACCAGCGCCGGAGATGTGAGTTTAATAATTTCAAGAGCTTCCCTTCCGTTTCCGGCTTCGGTAACCGTATAGCCGGGCATTAGGCTGCGGAACAGTTTTGAATAGAGCAGTCTGTCTGTAGGCACGTCATCCACCAGTAAAATATTGGTTGATGAAATGGGTATGGTGAAAAATATTTCGGTCCCCAGTCCGTATGTGCTTTTAACCCAAATTTCGCCTCCGTGTTTCTGCACAATATCGGCAACAAGCGAAAGCCCCAGTCCGCTCCCCTTCTCTCCTTCGGTTCCGGGGGTTGTATGTTTCGAATCCACTTTAAATAATTTTGGCAGGTCCTCTTCCCTTATTCCCAAGCCGTCATCCTTAACGCTGAAACGGACCTGTTTTTTATCAATAAGGGGAACAGCGTGCACCGAAATTATTCCTCCGTTGGTAGTAAACTTTACCGCGTTCGAAATAAGGTTATTAAACACCTGCAGCAGAAGGCCGTCATCGGCATGCACATAATAGTTGTTCGTCTCGTCGTACAGTAGGCTTATATTCTTCTTCATAGCCAGCCCTGCCTGCATTTGAATTGAGCGGCGTATAATCATCGAGGCGTTTATTCTATCCGGTTCAAATTTCATTCTGCCTGTCTGCAGTCTTGTCCAGTCCAAAAGCGAATTTACCATGGCCAGCATGCTGTTTGATGAATCCTGAATAAAAGTAACATACTCCTTCTGCTTTGAAGGGGGAAGAGTATCATCGTTAAGAAGAATATCGGTAAATCCTAAAATTGAGCTAAAGGGGGTCCTTAAATCGTGCGATATAATGGAAAGGAACCGGTCTTTTGTTTCATTAAGCTGTTTAAGCGATTCTGCCGATTTTTTAAGTTCATCTTCGGCATGTTTCTGTAGTGTTATATCCCCAACCAGGCCGAATATTTTGCGCGGCTCCCCTTTTTCCCCTCTTATTAGAGTAATTTTATTCCTGATCCATATTATGTTGCCCAGATTATTAAGAATGCGGTATTCTACTTCAAAATTTTGGCGCGAGGCATCCTTATAAAACCGTTTAAGTTTTGCAATCACTTCAAACAGGTCGTCGGGATGTATAATTCTGTGCCAGAGGAAACTATTCCTCATAAATTCTTTATCGCTGTAGCCGGTAATTTTTTCAATAGCTGCAGTATAAAAGACTGAATAGCCGCCGGCATCGATTCTTTGCGCGGTCCAAACGGCCTCATTAATATTTTCGGTAATACTGCGGTATCTTTCCTCCGATTCCTGAACTGCGTTCTGGACGGTCATGGTTTCGGTAATATCCCTGGAGACCCAGAGGATAAAAATATTTCCTTCAATTTCGTAAGAGCTTACTGAATTTGATATATAGAATTTTGAGCCGTCTTTTTTAACTGCCCTGCATTGATATAAAGCAGGCGCCTCCAATCCTTTTTCCCTTAAAGCGGTATAGCTATTAATAAGTTCAAAATCCTCCGGGGCAATAAGTTCAAGCGGATTTTTATTAATCATTTCCTGCTGGGTATAGCCGAACATGCGTGAGAAGGAATCGTTTATAAGAATTAATTTTTTCCGGTTAAACAGCGCAATGCCGTCTTTGGATGCCTCGAAGACGCTTCTGGTTAACAGCAGGTCTTTTTCAGCTTCCTTCTTTTGTGTAATATCGGTTAATATAGCATTGTAATAAAGAGGCTCGTTATTGAAATTAAGTACTGCATTAAAGCTTGCCGCTACAATTATATTATTCCCCGTTTTTGAACGGACCGGTATTTCGGTAATCTCTTCTTTTCTTCTTGCAAACTCGGATAAATTAAAATTATTCTTATTAAGGTATTCAGACTCAATAAAATCCTTAAAATCGGCTTTAGTAATTTCTTCCTTTGAATATCCCAGTTTCTTTATAAACTCGGGATTTGCGTAAGTAACCCTTCCGTTGAGGTCGAGCGTGCAGATGAATTCGTGCGAGTTGGTAACAATATTGCGGAACCTTTCTTCGGCTCTTCTAAGTTCCCTTTCGCTGAAAGCACGTTCGGTTACATCGGAACAGAGCATAACAAAACAGGAATCTGCAACATTATCAATATATCTGATCTTTACATCGAATATACGGAGCTGTCCCCCTTTTTCCCCTCTAATTTCCCCCTGCCAGCTTTTATTTTTTATAATCTCATCTTTAAGTTTTTCAAAATAACTTTCGGATAACGGGGGGAGCACTTTGCCAACGAATTTACCGAATATTTCGCTTTTGGATACTTTGAATAAATCCTGCGCCGGCTCATTCCAATAGGTAATCTTTCCATTTATATCCAGCCCCGCAACTGCATCTACAACGGGCGCGGTTAAGAGATAATAATTCTGAAGCTCGGTAAGCTGAGCCGAATTCCCCTCCGCTTCCTGAAGCTCGAAATAGATTTCGTCTATAAACAATGCCGTCAATAATGAATCAAATGGGGTAAAAGGAGTAATTACTGTACGCAGAACTATGTTTTGTTTCTCATGGATAAATGAGAAATCTCTTTTAACGGGACTGCCCGTTTTGCATGCCTGTTTAATAAAATCGGAAAGGGTGGCTTCATTCCTGCCGTTAAATAGATGTTCGGCATCCTTGGCGCCGGAATTAAAAACGGATTTAAGATAATCCGCTTTTCCGTTCAGCGATTTAAATATAACCTTCCCTTCTTTTGTAAATAAAGCGAATAATGGGGCAATATTAGAAAGGAATGAATAATAATCTTCTTTTTTAATCTCCGGTTCTTTTTTAACGGGAGTTTCCCCTTTAATATCTTCAAGCAGAAGAAGTCCCCCCAAAAACTGGCCGTCGTCAAAAATGGGAGCCCCTTTCAAAAGAACAATTAAGTTTTCCCCTTTAATGGTTTTGGATGAGGAGAGCTGTTTTTCGAAATAATGCCCCTTTTTAACCGATTCTATTTCCCTTTTGAATTCGTTTTTTTCAAACACTTCGGCGGAAAGGACGCTGTTGCCAACAAGAAGGTCGGGCACATTTTGCCTTACTCCCTTAAATCCGAAAAAATTATTGTTAACGGCGGTAACTTTAAATCCGGCATCGAACACCAGAATGCCGATTGGGGCGCTTTCCAAGAAATTAAAGAAAAATTGTTCTTCCATTTTCAGCTGTAATTTTTATTTATTAAAAATAGTGAAAGAAATTAAGAAATACCCGTTTTTACGTTATAAATACGAGATCCCCATCATTTCTTTTTGCCGGCGGCGGCACCTCTTTTACCCCTGTTAAGGCATAAATTGTTCTTGTTGTTGTATCTTTCAAACCGGGCACACCAGAGTGCAATATCCTTACGGCAGGCTCCTGAATAATCGGGTTCCTTAAACCGGGCAAACCGGCATGAAAAATCGCAAAAAACGGGGAATTGAAACTCCTTTTTCCCCTTTTCTGTATCAATTTTTTTCATAAAATCAGTTTCTTACTGTGTTAATGATATTAAACTTTGCTATTTTTAACAATTAAAATGAGAGGAAATTTTGGATAAACTTAAATTTTTAACCGATGCGTTAAAAGAAAGCTCCGATGTTAAACTGAAGATTATTACCGAATGCAACAATGATATTATAAGCGCCGTTGAAACGATTACCGAATCGTACAGAAAGAATAAAAAACTGCTTCTATGCGGAAACGGCGGCAGCGCGGCCGATTGCCAGCACCTGGCGGCCGAATTTATGATTCGCCTTAACCACAATATTCAGCGCCCTGCACTGGCCGCAATTGCCCTTACAACCGATTCATCCAACCTTACGGCAGGGGGAAATGACATCGGTTTCGATAATGTTTTTGCCCGCAATGTAGAGGGATTGGGAAGTGAGGGGGATGTGCTTATTGCCATTTCCACCAGCGGAAATTCATCAAATGTAATTAAAGCAGTTGAAAAGGCAAAAGAAAAGAAAATGCTTGTAGTAGGCCTGCTGGGGGGTACCGGAGGCAAGCTGAAAAACTTGGTTGATGTTCCCATTATTATCCCCTCTCCTAACACCCAAAGAATTCAGGAAGGGCATATTACTGTTGGGCATATAGTATGCGAACTTGTTGAAACAGAATTATACGGCGGTAAATAGCCGGTCCAATTAAAAAGAAACCGCGCTTAAAAAATCATTCTTTTTTTTCAAGTTGAATTTAAGCGCGCCAACCCGTTGATTTGTGCCATTAAAAAAATTACAGGTCCATAATGAATATTCCCCAATTTATTGCAAAAGAACTTTCCATTCAGGAAAAACAGGTTAATTCAGTCGTCGAGCTTTTCAAAGAGGGTGCTACAATTCCATTTATTGCCCGATACCGCAAGGAGCATACAGGCGGGCTTGACGAAGATTATTTAAGAACTATCGAGGAAAGGCTTAACTACCTTACCCTGCTTGAAGAACGGAAGGATACCGTTCTTAAAAGCATTGAAGAGCAGGGAAAACTTACCGACGAACTGAAAGGGAAAATTCTCAACGCCGTTCGCCTTCAGGAAGTTGAAGACCTCTACCTGCCTTATAAACCGAAAAGAAAAACACGCGGCACTATTGCAAAGGCAAAAGGACTTGAACCGTTAGCCCGGTTTATACTTGATAACCCCCTCTTTAAAGGAAATATGGATGAATTATTTGCGGGCTATATAAATGACGAGCTTGGCGTTAAAAACATTGATGAAGCGCGGCAGGGCGCAATGGATATTATTGCCGAAATGATCAGCGATACAGCCGAAGTGCGCCAGGCTGTAAGGGAGTTACTTTTCGATAGCGGATTGATAAGCTCAACTAAATCATCCGCCAAAAAAGAGGACCTGCCCCCCAACAGAAAAGATGTTTACGAAGTATATCACGTTTTCAGCTGTCCGATTAATAAAATTAAGCCGTACCAGCTTCTTGCACTTAACAGAGGCGAGGAAGAAAAATTCCTTAAGATTGCATTAAGTTTCGATAAACCGGTTGTGCTTAACGAGATAAGAAAAAAATATTTCCCTTATAATCAGTCCGCTTTCGATGACATCCTTAACGAGACTGTTGACGATTCCTTCTCGCGCTTAATATTCCCCTCTATCGAAAGAGAGGTACGCAACCAGCTTACCGAAGCGGCCGACCTGCATGCCATTGAAATATTTGCCGCCAACCTGCGCCAGTTATTACTTCAGCCGCCGATAAGCGGAAAGGTAATACTAGGCATTGACCCCGGCTTTGTAAGCGGCAGTAAACTTGCGGTAATCGATTCAACCGGGAAATACATTGAAGGGGTTACAATATACCCCCACCCTCCGCAGAACCGCAAGGAACAGTCGGTTAAAATTCTTTTGGAATTGATTAATAAGTATAGTGTAAACCTTATTGCCATAGGCAACGGAACTGCAAGCAGGGAAACCGAACAGCTTATAGCCGATTTAATTCAGGATAACAGACTAAAATGCCATTACTTAATAGTAAATGAGGCCGGGGCTTCCGTTTATTCGGCAAGCGAACTTGCCAAGGGAGAATTCCCCGATCTTGAAGCGAGCCAGAGAGGCAATATTTCAATTGCGCGCCGTGTTCTCGATCCCCTTGCCGAGCTTGTTAAAATCGATCCGAAATCGATTGGCGTTGGCTTATACCAGCACGATGTTGACCAGAAGCTTCTTTCGAAAAAACTTGACGACGTGGTTGTAAGCTGTGTTAACTATGTAGGGGTAGATATAAATACCGCTTCGGCGGCACTGCTTACTTATGTATCGGGGTTGAATAAAAGAATTGCCAATAACATTGTTAAGCACAGGGATAAAGAGGGGAAATTCCGGAACCGCAAGGAACTGCTGGAAGTAAGCGGCATGGGAGAAAAAGCCTTTGAGCAATGCGCCGGCTTCCTTAAAATTCAGGGGGGCGAAAACCCTCTTGATAACACTTTCATTCATCCCGAATCTTACGAAGCTACCACTAAACTTTTATCACTCTGCAACCTTTCAACTTATCATGTAAACGAGAAGGGAAACCTGGTTGAACTTTATGTTAAATCGAACGGAGTAAATAAAACTGCCGCGGCTATTGGCGTTGGCGAACCTACTCTGGCTGATATAATAGAAAACCTTAAAAAACCGGGGCGCGACCCGCGCGAAGATACCCCCAAGCCTATTCTAAGAAGCGATGTGCTTAAGATGGAAGACCTGCAGATTGGAATGAAACTTAAAGGTACTGTGCGCAACATTGTAGATTTCGGCGCCTTTGTGGATATAGGCGTTAAACAGGATGGGCTTTTACATATATCCCAGATTGCAAACCGCTTTGTTAAGAACCCTCTTGACGTTCTAAAAGTAGGGGACATAATAGACGTTACCGTAACGGCAATTGATATAAACAAAGGAAGAATTTCCCTAAGTATGAAAAGCTGACGAGATTAATTTTTCACATATTTATCTTGAAATCCGCACAAATTTAAAGGGGCAATATTAACAGACATACCGGTGTTATTTGCCCCTTTCCTCTTCTTAAAAAAATTTATATATCGAAGTCTTATTATATAAAATATTCAATTTTTAGCATTTATTTTATTGAGTAAAATTATTATTTGCTATTTTTGTAAAAAACAAATATGAGGTAAGTATGACAGCAAACATAGATATGATTGAAAAACTTTACTCTCAAATTGCCGAAAGACAATCATTGACCAAAAAAGTTCTTAACAGACCAATGACCTACGCAGAAAAGGTTTTGTACGCGCATCTTTGGGAAAAACCTGAAAAAGAATATCAGAAAGGGAAAGATTACGTTGACCTGGCACCCGACAGGGTTGCTATGCAGGATGCAACAGCTCAGATGGCTATGCTTCAGTTTATGCACGCAGGCAAAAAGCAGGCCGCGGTTCCAGCTACAGCACATGCCGACCACCTTATTGTAGCGCAGAGCGGTTCTAAAGAAGACCTTGAAAGGGCTAAAACAGAGAATAAAGAAGTTTACGATTTTCTTGAAAGCATCTGCCAGAGATACGGCGTTGGTTTCTGGAAACCGGGCGCCGGAATTATTCACCAGGTAATTCTTGAAAATTATGCATTCCCCGGGGGTATGATGATTGGATCCGATTCACATACTCCTAACGCAGGGGGTCTTGGAATGATTGCCATTGGAGTTGGGGGCGCCGACGTTGTTGACGTTATGGCCGGAATGCCGTGGGAATTAAAATGGCCTAAACTTATAGGCATTCATCTCAAAGGAAAACTTTCAGGATGGGTTTCGCCTAAGGATGTTATTCTTAAAGTGGCCGGGCTACTTACTGTTAAAGGGGGCACAGGCGCAATTGTTGAATATTTCGGCGAAGGCACAAAATCAATTTCTTGCACAGGCAAGGCTACAATCTGCAATATGGGGGCCGAAATTGGTGCTACCTGCTCTATATTCCCTTACGATGAAAAGATGGCCGCTTATCTTGAAAAAACAGACCGCGCAGACGTTGCTAAACTTGCAACCGCAAACGCGCAGTACCTTAAAGCAGACGACGAAGTAATGGCTGATCCTTCAAAATATTTCGATCAGGTAATTGAAATAGACCTTAACGCTCTCGAACCTCATTTGAACGGTCCTTTTACCCCCGATGCCGCAATTCCGGTTTCAAAAATGAAAGAGACTGCAAAGGAAAAAGGATTCCCAGAAAAATTAAGCGTAGCTTTAATTGGAAGCTGTACAAACTCGAGC
>DAHYUM010000120.1 GCA_027398005.1 bacterium | reverse complement strand
GACTTATAAGGGAGCTGATATTTAGGCAAAGGAAGCTGTCCCCAGCTGTCAACCCCGCCAACTCCTTCCTGGTATCCGTCTATATCGAGGTGTATATTTTTATCATATACCAGTTCCCCTGAATGAGCCTGCTTCTTCTCCATCCCGGTTGTAAGCTGTTCGGGAGCATAGGGGAGAGCTTCAACATTTATTAGGGAATCTACAAATTCAACCTTGAAACCGCTGCCGTCTTTTTTATAAAGTTTGGCCCAGCGTACATCTGTCTTGTTGCCGGTTTCCTGTGGGCGGATATATGGATGAAACTGGTCTACAATTTTCCCTTTATATAAACCTACGAAAGCAGAAGTCTTTCTATCCCAATACGATTCCCATGGACCTCTGCCGTACCATTCAATAGTTTCAAAATCATCCGGCAGAACAAAGTGGCTGCCGAACTTAAAGAAGTTGCTGTGTTTCCCCTTTATAGCATCGAGGCTGTTTTCAATTGTGAGTGCGCCCGCGCCGTCTATAGTTATTGAAGTAACCAGTTTGGCGTCCCCATTTAAAAGTGTGCGTATAAATGTCACCTTGTAATTGCCGCCGTCAAGTTTTTCAATATTTGTTTCGACAACATTTCCTTCTTTTCCGGCATTAAGCCATTCGGCATATTTTCTCTGTGTTCCTGCGCCCATATCGTTATCTGTTGGCGGACGCCAGAAATTTATGCGGGCTCCGGTATCAATTAAATTCTTATTTTGGTATGAGTAGCCGCTTATATATCCTTCCTTGCTGTTAAGAACAAGTTTAAAGTTATTGTTCTCGAATACCAGGATACCCCCCATGTTTTTCGTTCTTATTGCCTCCTGCGAGGGGGTATAACCGTTTACGAAATTATTAAATATTGGAAGCTGTTCGCTCGCTATTACAAAATCCTTTTTCAGCAGAAGTTCATCTTTCTTTAATTTAATTTCAACATTAAGGGCATAATCGGAATGCTCATTCGGCTTGAATTGATAATTGAGTTTGAATTCCTTTTTCTTTCTAGGCTCAATATTTATATCCTCAATCTTTCCCTCTTTAATGGTTTTGCCGTTTTCGTTTAACTGCCATGTAAGGTAATAATTGGAAAGATCCCTGAAATAATATCCGTTCTCTAGTTCAATAGTGCCAGACTTAACATCTTTGTTCCTAATCTTAACGTTCTGGTATACTTTTCTCACTTCAAAAAGATGCGGATGCGGAGTACGGTCGGGTAATACAAGTCCGTTGCAGTTAAAGTTATTATCGCTCGGAGTGCCTTCGGGCCCGAAATCGCCCCCGTAGGCAAATATTTTTTTCCCGTTCCGTTCGGTTAAAAGCCCCTGGTCAACAAAATCCCAAATGCTTCCCCCCTGAATATTGTCTGTATCGCTTTTTTCGATTTCATCCCAATATTCCTGGAAATTGCCCCCCGAATTTCCCATCATATGGGCGTATTCGCACATAATATAAGGGCGGGTCGGGTCAATTTTCGATTCCCTTGCAATATCATCGGGGGTAGGGTACATTACCGAGAGAATATCGGAATCCCAATCCCAGCTGCTCGAAGCTCCTTCATAATGAATAGGGCGGGTATGGTCGAGCATTTTTAAGCCGTTATAAACATTATAAAAGTTATATCCGTTGCCTGCCTCATTCCCCATGGACCAGATAATAACCGATGCATGGTTCCTATCGCGGAAGAGCATTCTTGAATTTCTTTCCCAATGGGGGCGGAGCCATTTATAATCGTTAGCCAGAGTGCGGCCAAGGCTGTAACCCATACCGTGCGATTCTACGTTGGCTTCGTCAATTACATAAATGCCGTATTTATCGCATAATTCATACATGTATGGGTCATTCGGATAATGCGATGTTCTTAATGTGTTGATGTTGTTCTGTTTAAATAGTTTTACATCCTCAAGCATTCTTTCGCGGCTTACAACCTGTCCCGTAACCGGATCAAATTCGTGCCTGTCGGTTCCTTTAATAAGCACCGGCCTGCCGTTTACAAGAAGCTGGCCTTTCTTAATTTCTACTTTTCTGAAACCTATTTTATTAGGGATAACCTGAACGGTTTTCCCGTTATCATCCAGCAGGGTAATAAGCATAGTATAAAGGTTCGGTATTTCGGCAGACCATTGCGATGCGTTTTTTAATTCCTTTCTGAAAGGAATAACTTTCTTATCATGTTCGGCATACCATTCTTTTCTGTCATTTTTACCGCGCCACGAATAGTAGAATACAGGCTGTTTTGTATCGTGATATTTCGGTATAACATCGTTAATGCTCTTTTTCTCTTTATATACTGAACTTCCCTTAGTATCGAGCAGTTCTACCTCAACCATATATTTCTTTGTCTTTTCGGGTATGAAATTATTTAATTCCACATCCACGCTGAATAAACCGTTCTTGTATGTTTCGTCAAGTGTAGCAATGGAACTGAAATCCCATACATTTATCATCGGCCTGGCAAATAGGTAAACATCCCTTGTAATACCCGAAACGCGCCACATATCCTGGTCTTCAAGGTAGCTTCCATCGCTGTATCGGAACCCCTGCATAGCAATAAGGTTTTTACCCGGTTTTACGAAAGGGGTAATATCGAACTCGGCTTCCAGTTTCCCGTCTTCGCTGTAGCCCGCATAATTGCCGTTAATCCAAATAAAGAAAGCCGATTTGAAAGCGCCTACATGAATATAAATTTTCCTCCCGTCCCAGTCGGCCGGTATATTTACAATTTTTCTGTAAGAGCCGACGGGATTGTTATCCTTAGGCACTTCGGGGGGATTAGGTTTGCGTGTGAAATCGTACTGCACATTAGTATAAATAGGTATTCCGTATCCGTTAAGCTCCCAGTTGGCGGGTACTTTTAACTCATTCCATTTTGAATCGTCGAAATCGGTTTTATAAAAATCGAGCGGGCGTTTATCCGGCATTTCAACCCAGTTGAATTTCCAGTCCCCGTTAAGTGATATAAACCAATTTGATTTTGCGTAATCTCCTTTAATAGCCAAATCCCTGTTATCATAAGCAAACGCGGTAGCTCTCATCGGAAGCCGGTTAATTTCGTTTGTATCGGGATTTTCCCAATATTGGGTAATTTTAGTTTGCGCAGATGCAATAACGCTAAATAAAAAGAAAAATAGTAGCATTTTGTACTTCATTGCCGCTCCGTATCTGTTGGGTAAGTAATTTTTAACATATTAAATATAGGAAAATATAAAGCTCCAAAACCGGGTTTAACAATATTTTTAGTATAAAAAAAGGCCGCTCAATGGCGGCCATAATGCTTTAATCCACAAATCTGCTTTTCTGTTTCATGGTTTTTTCAACATCGGCAATTTCTTTAGGGCATTTGGAGGTAATAACCTTATTGCCTTCGGGGGTAATTAGAACGTCATCTTCAATTCTTACCCCTATATTATTATATTTCTTTGCAACGGGCCTTACTTTTTCTATAAAATCTTTCAATTCCTTTTCCGAAACATTCATAAAACGCCGGTTAGTCAGATTATCCAGGCTGGTTTCGCTTACGTACAAGCCAGGTTCAATTGTAAATACCATTCCCGGTTTTAATCCCTCTTTATAATAACTCATAGGCGTGGCGTCGTGTACGTCAAGCCCAATTGAATGTGAACAGCCGTGTGTGTACCATATTCTGTACTGCCAGATAGTGTTTTTATCTGTTACAAGCCCCAGTTTGTATAATTCATCCCTAAGCATATTAGCTACATCTGTTTCAATTTTATTAGGCAGGGTGCCGGTTTTAAAAAGTTTTATAGCTTCTTTCTGAACCCGCAATACGGCGCTGTAAATATCCTTTTGAGGGGGTGTGAATTTCCCGTTTACCGGAATAGTTCTTGTAATATCGGCAGAATAGCCGTTATATGCGGCTCCAATATCCATAACACATACAGTGCCATCCTTCATAACCTGATCGTTATCCATATAATGGAGCACAAGAGAATTTGGCCCTGAGCCTACAATGCTTTCAAACCCGAATCCGCTTGCCCAGTTGGTTTTATACACGTAGTCTATAATTGCTTCAATAATTTTTTCATTCAGCCCCGGTTTAGCCCCTTTCATAGCTTCAATTTCTGCTTTTGTGGTTATATCAGCGGCTTTTTCCAGCCAGTTAATTTCTTCGGGGCTTTTTATTACTCTCGCTTCTGCAATAGGCTGTACCGGGTCCATTATCTTTATATTCTTACTGCCTCCCTCATCTTTAGTATATTTTGAGGCAATAGAGTACAAATCCTTATCCAGTATTGAACAATAAACCTTCTTTTCATTTTCAATATAGCGTTTGGCGGTTTTTTCTAAATCATCTGCAAAATAAACCGTATCGGCTCCGTATGTATCCATGGCTTCCTTAAGAAAATCCCTCTGCGGTGCATTTGAGCCGGGACGTGTATAAACCCGCACCTTTTTAATGAAGAGGATGAATTTTTTCTCTGCTTTAGGGGCAATAATACAGTAGGCATCGGGATTGGAATAGCCGGTAAGATACCAGAAATTATCATCCTGCCTTTCGGGGGAATCGCTGTTTCTTCTAATTGAAGATTTATTCCCTTCGAGCAGGAGCACCCCGTCATTCATTTTATTATACAATTCGGCTCTTCTGCCGGCAAAAAAATCTTTGCCCGGTTTCTGGGCATTTAGGGGGTTGGGAATTATGTAAACAACGGACAAAAGGGTAATAATGAGAAGGAACCTTTTCATATGTGCCTCGTCAAAATAATAATATATGTTTATTTTTGATTATCTTTTCTTATTTTACAGCATAATTTAAGGCTAAGGCAAAACTCACTATTCTTGATGAAATATCAAAGGGGATTTTTTAAAATTATTTTGAGATGAAGTATGGCAACAGATGCTTATGATTTAAATACTTTAAAAATCAACCGCTCGTACAACAGCAAAAAACCATTTTACAAATCAAAGAAATTCTATTATACATTGCTCTCGGCGGTTATTCTGATTTTTATTCTTATACTGATTAATCCTTTCAGTTCTACAGTTGAAGTAAAAGTAGCAATGGCAACTACTTTAAATGGTGCTCAGGGGGAATCGGTTCTTGCCGCCAGCGGTTATGTGGTTGCCCAGCGCAAAGCGGCAGTTGCATCCAAAGGAATGGGAAGGCTGATTGAGCTTAATGTTGTTGAAGGGGATGAAGTTAAAAAGAACCAGATTCTTGCACGGATTGAGGATTCAGACATTAAGGCGCAGCTTGAGCAGGCAAAAGCTAATCTGCTTTTAAACGAAGCTGATTTGAAAGATGCCGAAAATAATTATGAAAGACAGAAGACACTGCTAAAACTCGGCTCTACAACTAAAACCGAGCTCGATGCCGCCGAAGCCAGGCTTTTAAGGGTTAAAGCCGGTATTGAAGTCGCTAAAGCCGGTATTCAGGGGAGCGAAGTTGCACTTGAGAATACTTTAATCAGGGCACCTTTTAACGGCAAGGTGCTTACCAAGGATGCCGATGTTGGAGAGGTGGTCTCACCAATTTCAGGAAGCATCGGCTCTAAAGGGGCCGTTGTTACCATAGCCGATATGAACTCTTTGCAGGTTGAAGCGGATGTTTCGGAATCCAATCTCCAGAAAATTAAAATCAATCAGGATTGTGAAATTACTCTTGACGCATACCCCGATGTGAAATATCCCGGTTTTGTTGCTAAAATTGTACCCACTGCCGACCGTTCCAAAGCAACCGTTCAGGTTAAGATAGGATTCAGGAAATATGACGATAAAGTATTGCCCGAAATGAGCGCCAAAATATTGTTCCTTGCCGGTAACACCGGGGAACAGAAAGAAGCCTCAATTCTGGCTGTACCTGCAACTGCAGTTGTAAACAGGAATGGCAAAACTTTCGTCTTTAAAATTGAAAACGGCACTGCAGTAGAAACAGTAATTAAAACCGGAAAAACAGAGGGCGCTTTCATTCAGGTTTTACAGGGACTGGCAAACTACGATAAGATTATTGATAATGTTGATAGCAGCATAAAGAATGGTGTTAAGGTAAAGGAATTATAAAACGAGAGGATAATATGGGGAGTATTATACGGGTAAATAATGTAGCAAAAGTGTACCGAAAGGATAATTTTGATATTCCCGTCCTTCATAATTTGTCGCTTGAAGTGGAAGAAGGGGAATTTATGGCTCTTATGGGGCCTTCGGGCTCGGGTAAAACTACTCTTCTTAATTTAATTGCTGGTATAGACAGGCCTACTACGGGTGAAATTATAATTGCCGGAATTGATATTGCTACATTGAGCGAATCGGCACTTGCAAAATGGAGAGCAGACAATATTGGATTTGTATTCCAGTTCTATAACCTTATACCGGTATTGACTGCGTTCGAAAATGTTGAACTGCCCCTTTTATTATCACCGTTATCGAAAGGGGAAAGGAAAATACACGTTGAAACAGCTCTTAAACTTGTAGGCCTTGAAGATAGGATGTATCATTATCCAAAGCAGTTATCGGGGGGACAGGAACAACGAGTTGCTATTGCAAGGGCAATTGTAACAGACCCGTTAATTATAGTAGCCGATGAGCCTACAGGCGATTTGGACAGGAATTCGGCAGAGGAGGTGCTTTTACTTTTGGACAGGCTTAACCGGGAATTTAATAAAACCATTCTTATGGTAACACACGACCCGTACGCCGCCGGAAAAGCAAAAATTTCGAGACATCTTGAAAAAGGGGATCTTGTATAGGTGATTCTATGAAAATATTTAAACTTGTTTTCAAGAATACTTTAAGGCATAAACTGCGCACTTTCCTTACAATTATAGGAATTGCAATTGCGGTTATAGCATTCGGCCTTTTAAGAACTGTAGTAACTGCCTGGTATGCCGGAGTTGATGCTTCCGCCGCGAACAGGCTTATAACCCGTCAGGCAATTTCTTTCATTTTCCCACTTCCTTATTACTACAAGGAAAGAATTTCGCAGGTGCCGGGTATTGAAATTGTAACCTATGCTAACTGGTTTCAGGGAGTTTACAAGGATAAGAACCAGTTCTTTACGAGAATGGCGGTTGATGCCGAGACTTTTTTTGATGTCTATCCTGAATTTAAATTGCCAAAGGAAGCCCTTGATGCATTTAAGAAAGAAAGAAGAGGATGTATTGTAGGGCGCGATATTGCAAAACAGTATGGGTTTAAAGTAGGGGATATAATTCCCATTGAGGGGGACATATACCCGGGCAACTGGGAATTTATAGTAAAAGGGATTTACACACCGCGCGATAAAACTACAGACGGAACCCAGATGCTCATCCATTGGGATTATCTGAATGAAAAGATGGAACAGGATTGGCCCGGAAGGGCAAACGAGGTTGGATGGTATATAAGCAAGATTAAAGATCCGGCTATGGCAGGGGGAATATCCAAACAGATTGACAACTTATTTGCAAATTCTTCTGCCGAAACAAAAACTGAAGACGAGCGTTCATTTCAGCAGAGTTTTATGGCTTCGGTAAGCGCAATTATTACGGCAATGAATTTAATTTCATTTGTTATTATAGGTATAATAATGCTTGTTTTGGGTAATACCATGATAATGTCTGCCCGCGAAAGAACCAGGGAATACGCGGTAATGAAAACGCTCGGCTTTTCGGCAAAGCATTTAACAAGCCTTATAATGGGGGAATCGTTTATTATTTCCTGTATAGGCAGCGGAATTGGCATAGCATTGCTTTTCCCGATTGTTAGCGGATTTGAAATGCTTATTCCAAAAGGATATTTCCCCATTTTTAGAATTGAACCAATTACGGTAGTATTTGCCGTAATGGCGGCAATTATAATTGGCATAATAGCTTCTCTATTCCCGCTTCATAAGGCATTAAGAACTACAATAGTTGAAGGATTCAGGCACGTTGGATAGGAGTGAGTAAGATGAGCATACCATTTAAATATAGTTTTAGGAATTTTAAGGCAAGAAAGCTTACTACTGCAATTACTGTAAGCGGAATTGCCCT
>DAHYUM010000011.1 GCA_027398005.1 bacterium | reverse complement strand
AATTCTCAAACCGGTTAGTAAGGTTTACCCCCGCGTTTCTTAAAAGATTCTTCCTGGGGGAAATATCCTCATTTTCAAAACGCATCTGCGAGTTAAGTTCGAAATCGCTTATCATAAGGGAATTTATCGCGGCATCGGCACCGTAAACCATACCCCTGTCGGTTTCGTTCATCTGCCGGTTATCCGAAATCCCTCCAAACGGTGTAATTGATATATTGGGAAGGGGATTGTACTGTACGAACATACGTGAGCTTAAAAGAGCGGTTTTGTTTATTCCCCCGTACCTGTCATCCGAAAAGAGAAGATTATTTAACGAAAGCCCCGCCGAGAGCCACGAAGCTATTTTATAACCTCCGGCGGCAAATAAATTGTGCTCATCCTTTATGTTTTTTTGTGCCGCGTTGGTTATGGTCGAATTAAAATTTTCCCTTAAACCAAAAAATAATTTATCGCTGTTCAATCCGTATTTTAAAAAATTAGTAAAGAGATAAGTGTTAAGCTGTTTATCGAGACCAATAGTTAAATTTCTACCCTGGAAAAAAGAAGGGCCCAAAGAAGTTGAATCGGATATATCCTGCGCGGTAACCGGACGGGAGAAAAGGAAAATATAAAGCGGAATAAGTAAATATTTTATATGCCTCCGTTTCACATGCTACTCCGCTATATAGGTAAAACTGTATAAAGGGGAATAGCTGTTCGGTTCGCCCCCGGCGGTTGAATATGAGATTACGCGCCAGTAATATTTTTTATAGGATTCTAATATGTATTGGTTAAAATCGAATGATATTGTATCGTTAACCTTATTGGAGCGTAATACAAATTCGGCAACGGGGCCGTATAATTCATTAGACTGGATGACGATTTTGTATTCTGCGGCGGCGTAGGCCGTTTTGAATTGAAAAGTATGCAGGTTCTTAACCGTTGAGTTATTTAGGGGATAAATAATTTCGGGTGTATCGAGAACAATACCTGAAACTGTACTGCTTTTAATACTTTTAAGCCCCCCCTTGTCAATAGTAACAATGCAATAGTAATAAGTTTTAAGAACCTGAACGGTAGAATCGTTAAATGTATTTGTGCCGGTAAACCCTATATAATGGCTTGTATCGGCATTAACCGGCTCCGTCTCCGACCGGTAGATAAGATAGCATTTAATATCGTAGTTCTGCGGGGGATATAAATTAAGTTCTATAAAATGTCCGGTAATATTATTCCTTCCACTAATTTCAGTACCATAAACCGGGTCGGGGGCATCCCTGTTATAGAGCTGTGCGAATACCAAAGCGGTTTTAGCGCTTTCGAGACCGTTTTTATTCAACGCCGAAACGGCATAAAAATAAGCGGTATCGTATGAAAGGGGATAATCTATAAAGTGAGCTCCGGTTGTGAAATTGATTAGCTGGGGATTAGAGCCGTTACCGGCTGAACGGTAAATATTATAGCCCTTAATGTTCTGTTCAATATCGGGGCTCCATTCAAGCCCAATAACTCCGTCGTGCGCCGAAAAAATATTCAGGTTGGCCGGCACGGAAGGGGGACGGGAATTGTCCCCCGCCGTAAAAATGCCTTCCCTGCTGCAGGAAATTAATAATGGAATAAATAGTATCAGAAATAATATTTTCCGCATAACGGTTTATAAAGTAAATATGTTTCCCTTTTCAGGAATATAAATATTATTGAAACCATTTTCAGAAAGTCTTTTCATGTAAATTTCCTGCTGTTCAATTTCGCCGTGCACAAGGAATAGTTTTTGCATTTTCTGCTTGTCGAATTTATTCGCATAGTTGAATAATTCATTTGCGTCGGCGTGACCGCTGAACGAGTTAAGCACAATAACTTCAGCTTTAAGCTGATAATTTTCCCCTAAAATAGGCAGTGATGTTTCTTTATTTACAAGTTTTCTTCCCAAAGTGTGTTCGGCAGTATATCCTACAATCAGCACAATGTTATTCGGATTTTCAACATTATTAGCCAGATGGTGCAGAATGCGCCCCGCTTCGCACATTCCCGAGCTTGATATAATCATGCATGGGCCATTCAGGTCGTTAAGACGTTTTGAGTCTTCAACATCGGTAATGTAATTAAGCCTGTTGAATCCGAACGGATCTTCGTGCTTGTGTATAAATTCCATTGTTTCGGTATCGAAACATTCCGGATGCATCCTGAATACTGCAGTGGCATTAACCGAAAGGGGAGAATCGACGTAAACGGGAATCCTTTCGGCATCCCCCCGCTCGAAAATTCTGTGTAGGGCATAAACAATTTCCTGCGTTCTGCCGACGCTGAATGCAGGCACAATAATTTTCCCTTTCTGTTTTACCGCCTTGTGAATTACCTTGGCAAGCTGGTCTTCGGAATCTTTCGGATTATCGTGCAGTCTTCCTCCGTAGGTCGATTCGCTTAGGAAATAATCTACGTCAGGTAACTGTTCCGGATCCTTTAATATAGGAAGATTGGGCCTTCCCAAATCCCCCGTAAACCCTAAAGTTATGGTCTTTCCGTTTTCTTTTATTTTAAGATATACAACGGCCGAACCGAGTATATGCCCCGCATCGAAAAAGGTGAGAGAAATATTATTGCCGATTTCGAATTCCCTCCTGTAATTAAGCCCCACAAAATGATCCATTGCGTGAATGGCGTCTTTTTCTGTATAAAGAGGTTCAAAAAGGTTTTGTCCCTTCTTCTTCCTTTTCTTGTTAACAAATTCAACGTCTCTTTCCTGCAGGTGGCCGCTATCCCTTAGCATTACCTGGGCAAGATCCCTTGTAGCAGAAGTTGAATAAATATTCCCTTTAAATCCCCTTTTTATAAGCGAGGGGAGATTGCCCGAATGGTCTATGTGGGCGTGGGAAAGAATTACAAAATCGATTTCCTCCGGATTAAAATGGTCGAATTTCCTGTTTATCTCGAAAGCTTCTTTACGTTTACCCTGGTACAATCCGCAGTCAAGAAGAAAAGTCGTACCGTTTACCTTAATCTGGTGCATAGAGCCGGTTACAGTACGCGCCGCACCTATGAATTTAATTTCCATAGTACACCTTCCTATATAATGAGAGAGAAAATTGTATTTGAAATTTGAGAAATGCCAATTTGGAGCTACACTTTTAAGACTTTATAATTTTTATAACCTAGATAAATTTCTTTTGCGGCAGTCTTCATAACAGTTGCAATAGGAACGGCAAGAAGCATGCCCGCAATGCCTATAAGCTGACTGCCGATTATGATAAGAATAATTATAGCAAGAGGATGAAGATCGGTGCTTTTAGAATATACATTCGGCTGGACGAATCCGTTATCTATTGCATAAATTATTATGAACATTATAAGTATGCTGGGCAGTTTCGAAAAATCGCCGAACTGAATAATGGAAATTATAATTGCCGGAATGCCCCCGATAACCGGCCCGAAATAGGGAATTAAATGCCCAATGCCGGCAATAAGACCGATAGATATTGCATTGTCTATGCCTAAAATTGTAAGCCCTATTGTGCTTAAAAGCCCAACAATAAAAGCGTCAAAAATCCATCCGCGCACAAATCGTCCAAGCTGTGTTGCTATCTGCCTTAATACCATGTAAGACATTTCGAAATACTTGTTGGGCATGATGTTAACAACACCCCTTACAATCCTTTTGTTATCCTTTAATAGGAAGAATGTCATGAACGGCACGATAACCAGTATGGCTATAATTGAAAGAAGGCTCGAAAGGATTTCATTCAAATGGGAAAGGGAGCGCGAAAACTGGTCTGCTATGAACGCATTAATCTGCGCGCCTATTTCACCCGGCTTAACAAAAGGCACATAAGGCCTTATTGCTGTTTCTATACTGCCTATTACCTTGTTAAGATTATCCTGAGTAATGTTTTTCGAAATCGTATCCAACTGGCCTGTTATCTTAGGAATTAAAAAAGTAAGAAGGGAAGTAAGCAGAAGTGCGGCAAGCACAAAAACCGAAAGAGCGGCAATCCAGCGCGCTATCCCTTTCTTTTCGAGAAAGGTTACTACCGGATTGAATATCATTGCTATAAGCACCGAAATGGAGAGCATTATAATGATATTAAAAAACAAATATGATAAATAGGCAATAATTCCTGTCGAGAGGATTATTAAAAGTATCCGGTATGTCTTTTTAGAGGCCGTATCGCCGAACTGCATATTAAACCGCTTTTATTGCTTTTTCTAAAATTTGGAAATATTTCGTAATTCGCAAATAAAATTTATTCATCTAAATTGCAAAGTATCGTAAAATATCACTAAAAACAAGCTTTTAACCACATTATTATCTTTCTATTAAAAGGGGAGAACAATCTTAAAAGATATAAGTCTTTAATACAGTCGGGATGAAAAATGAAAAAACGGAGCCGGGGTTCATAAATAAAACGCCCCTATTTACTTAAAAAAGAGGAAAAAGGTTGTTCATCTCTATGCATCAATTTATTTATATTTGCATATACATTTAAAATTAACTTGGAAATAAGAATTATGGTAGAAGCAGAATTATTAGTAAAAATTAGAGAGAAAGCGGCTCAGAGAAAGAAGACGGTTGTTTTACCCGAATCGCACGATGAAAGAGTATTGGAAGCAGCCGAAAAACTTACCACCGAAAAGATTGCACACGTTATTATTTTGGGAAGCGAAACCAAAATAAGGGAAGACGCTTCAAAAGCAGGGGTTAACCTTAACGGAATAAGGGTTATTGACCACGAAAAATCCGAAAAGATGAGCGATTTTGCCAATATCTTTTTCAATATGCGCAAGCATAAGGGAATGACTATTGAGCAGGCGCGCGAAATTCTTAAACGCGATATCTTCTTCGGCGCTATGATGGTTAAAGAGGGTATGGCTGACGCTTCAGTTTCAGGCTCTTTTGCTACTACTGCCGATGTTATGCGCGCTTCAATCCAGATTGTCGGAATGCCCGAGGGAATTTCAATCGTTTCGAGCTTCTTTCTTATGACTTACCCCGACAGGGCATACAGCTTTGCCGATTGCGCGGTGAACCCAAATCCTACGGCTCCTCAGCTTGCCGATATTGCTATTTCAACTGCAATCAACCATCAGAAACTGACCGGTGAAGAACCGAGAGTGGCTATGCTTTCATTTTCGACCAAGGGAAGCGCGGAACATGAACTGGTTGACAAAGTACGCGAAGCGTTGAAAATTGCAAAGGAAAAACGCCCCGACCTTAAAATTGACGGCGAAATGCAGTTCGATGCCGCTATTGTTGAAGCAATAGGCAAAAAGAAAGCACCGGGCAGCGATGTAGCTGGAAAAGCAAACGTATTAATTTTCCCCGATCTTCAGGCAGGGAACATAGGATACAAAATTGCAGAACGCCTTGGGGGCGCCCAGGCAATTGGTCCTGTTAGCCAGGGTTTGAAGAAACCTTTCTTCGATTTAAGCCGCGGATGCAGCGTTGACGATATTGTTAATACTGCCGCTATTGCCTGCCTTATGGCTGACTAATTCTGGATATATGTTTTAAAATAAAAAAGGCTGTTCCTTTTGGGGAACAGCCTTTTTTTATGCCGTATAGAATTTTATAAAACCGCTTTAAGGGAATCGTAGTGCGCTTTAATTGTTTTATCGAGGTCTTCTGAGGAATGTACAGTAGATACGAATAAAGCCTCGAACTGGGCAGGAGCGAGATAAACACCCCTGTTCAGCATCTCATGATAGAATTTGCCGTACAATGCCGTATCCGATTTTACTGCGCTCGCGTAATCGGTTACAGGTTCTTCGGTAAAGAACATGCACATCATAGAGCCAACTCTGTTCATGGCGAAATTTTTACCGAGCTTCTTATTGTTTTCGGCAAAGCCGTTTGCAAGATAAGCAGATTTTTCCTCGAGCGTCTTGTAGATTGCAGGGTTTTCTTTAATATGTTTTAATACTGCTATACCGGCGGACATTGCAAGAGGGTTTCCGCTTAAAGTGCCTGCCTGGTAAACCGGTCCGCTTGGCGCAATCTTTTCCATAATTTCTTTTTTGCCTCCGAACGCGCCTACTGGAAGTCCGCCGCCGATAATCTTGCCGAAAGTGGAAAGGTCCGGCTTAATGCCTAAAATTTCCTGCGCGCCTCCGGCCGCTACCCTGAATCCGGTCATTACTTCATCGAAGATGAGAACTATCTTTTCTTCGTCGCATATTGAACGGAGTTCCTTAAGGAATTCGATTGAGGCGGGTATTACCCCTACGTTGCCGGCAATAGGTTCAATTATAATTGCGGCTATTTCATTTTTATTTGCCTTAACAAGCTCTTTAATCGATTCGATATGGTTGAAATCGCCTATTAAAGTATCCGATGCATTAGCCTTTGTAACACCGGGGCTTGTGGGAATTCCGAATGTGAGGGCTCCCGAACCGGCTTTAATTAAAAAGAAATCGGCATGTCCGTGGTAGCATCCTTCAAATTTAATAATCTTATCCCTTCCGGTATAGCCTCTGGCGGCTCGTATGGCGCTCATTGTGGCTTCTGTTCCGCTGTTTACCATACGGACCATGTCCATAGATGGGACTATGGAGGTAATAAGTTTTGCCATTTCAACTTCCAAAGCCGTAGGAGCTCCGAAACTTGTTCCTCTTTCTATATTTTCGAGAAGCGCTTTTTTAATGAACGCCGGGTTATGCCCGAAAAGATGAGGGCCCCAGCTTCCAATATAATCGATATATTCATTTCCGTCGGCGTCGTAAAATTTAGAGCCGTCGCCTCTTTCTATGAATAGCGGGGTTCCGCCTACTGCTTTGAAAGCGCGTACGGGGGAATTAACGCCCCCCGGTATATATTTTTTTGCTTCTTCAAAAAGCTCTTTACTTTTTGAAATTTCCATTTTCTCTCCTGAATTAGATTAAATTCAAATACTATTTCTGTTTATCGAGATATTTAGCCACTTCTTTGGCAAAATAAGTCAATATCATATCGGCGCCTGCGCGTTTAATGCCGATAAGTGATTCAATCATAACGCGTTCTTCATCAATCCATCCCATTTTGCCGGCGGCTTTAATCATAGCGTATTCGCCGCTTACCTGGTAAGCCGCAGTAGGCATCTGGAATTTTTCTTTAACGCGGTGGATTATATCGAGATAAGCGCCTGCCGGTTTAACCATAATCATATCGGCACCTTCTTCAATATCGCTTTCGGCTTCGCGCATTGCCTCGTTGCTGTTTGCAACATCCATCTGGTGCGAACGGCGGTCGCCGAATGCAGGAGCAGAATCGGCTGCGTCCCTGAAAGGGCCGTAGAAGCCGGATGCGTATTTAACCGCGTAGCTCATAATAGGTATATGTGTAAATCCCTTGTAATCTAATGCTTTCCTTATAGCGCCAATCCTTCCGTCCATCATATCGCTCGGGGCAATAATATCGGCGCCAGCCTGCGCGTGCGAAATTGCTTCTTTTGCCAAAAGTGAAACAGTTTCGTCATTAAGAATGTTTTCACCGTCCAATACTCCGCAGTGCCCGTGCGATGTATATTCGCATAAACATACGTCGGTAATTACAAGAAGTTTTTTACAGCTTGCTTTAATAGCTCTTATTGCTTCCTGGATAATTCCATGTTCGGCGTATGCTTCCGAGCCTACTTCATCCTTATGTTCGGGAAGGCCGAAAAGTATTACTGCCGGAATACCGAGTGATTCAACTTCCATGCATTCTTTAACAAGCACGTCAATTGACATCTGGTAAACACCCGGCATGGAGCGGATTTCGTTCTTGATATTCGTTCCGTGCATTACAAATAAAGGGTAAATCAAATCGTTTTTATTAAGGTAAGTTTCCCTAACCATATCTCTAACTAAAGGGTTGTAACGCAGTCTTCTAAGTCTCTTTGTTGGATAATCAGCCATTATATCCTCCGTTTAATGTATAACATATAATTCAATTATATTATTTCTTTTTATTATACCTGTTGATAATTTACTTATTTATTTTTTGAATTTAATATCCGTATTCAATTAAGCTGTTAATTCCTTAATCCTTTTGAAGTTTATTTCCGAATTTTTAACGCAGTCGCCTACAGCAATGCCCCCCCTGTAATTGCCGCTTAGCAGAATGCCCCGGTTCTTATTCTCGAATTCGGCAAAATAATTCTCGTGCTCAATATAGCCCAAATTGTATTGCGGAATTGCTTTGCGCCATATTTTGTAATTTTTGTATAATGGCTCCCCTTTAATTTTCATATCGGCGGCAAATTCCTTAACAGCCTGAGAAATAATTTCATCATCGGACATTTTGAACAAGTCCTCTCTGCGGGCGCCCCCTACAAAGAGTGTAAAGGCGGCTTCCTTATCATCTGCGGTTCTGCCGGGGAATATGGTCGAGCTCCAAATTGCGCCAAGGTAATTCCTCTTTTCCTTTGAAGGTATTAAATACCCGAAACCATCCAGAGGCTGGCCAATAATTTCCTTTTTGTAGCCGAGGTATAGAACCATAACAGCAGGATAGAAGACATCGTTAAGGTGCTTTGCCAGGGCATGGTCAAGTTTATCAACCGAGGCTGACAGCGCATAGGCGGGTATTGTAGAAAGAATAACCGGGCACTCTATCGATTTCGTTTCCATTCCGCCGGAATAATCAATACGGTAGCCGCTTCCGCTTTTCGAAATTTCTTTTATATCGCAATTGTAAATAATCTTTTCGGGGAAAAGGGAAGCGATTGTTTTGGGGAATATCTGCATACCGCTTTTAAACGAGAACATTCTTGCGTTCTGTTTCGATTTTTCGCGGCTCTTTTTCCTTTCACGCGCCCCTTTAATCATCCCTTTTACCAGACCGCCGTATAATTCTTCAAGACGGTAAAGTTTGGGAAAAGCCGATTTGACGCTTAGCTTGAATGGATCCCCCGCGCTTACCCCCGATACAAATGGATCGATTGCGTAATCGAGGAATTCGCGCCCCAGCCTCCGTTCAACAAACTGCGCAATGCTCTGGTAATAACCCTCTTCCGATTTGCCTATAAACGGCTCGCCAAGAAGTCTGAGTTTTCCCTTTGTAGAAAAGAGTTTTGATTTTATCAGTGCTGGGGGCGACATAGGCAGTGCATGCAGAGCGCCATCCCTTAGTATATATCTTTTATCCGAATTCTCGTTGGCGTAAACCATTTCATCGGCAAGCCCGATTTCGCGCGCAATCTGCGAAATCAGTGGAGTAGTCTCTAGTCCGCTGTTGGGGCCGAAATCAACCAGGAAATCGCCATCCTTAAGCGATTCCATCGAGCCCCCCGGTTCGGCTTTCTTTTCAAGAATAGTAAAATCAATCCCTTCCTTGTAAAGCCAGTATGCGGTTGTTAAACCCGATATTCCCGCACCTAATATTATAACTTTCTTATCCATTTGAGTCCTATAAATGAGGAGCAACAATTTCCGCAAGCGCGTTAACAAAAAGCGCCGAATCGTTTAATCCTTCCATTACTATATAATTTTCAATTCCTGCTTCGTCTGCAACGTGCCTGTACTCTATATTCAGTTCAAATAAAGTTTCTACATGGTCCGATACAAAACTTACCGGTATAACAAGCAGATTCTTTTTCCCTTTAGCCGAAAGGTCTTTTATCATATCGGCCGTTGAAGGCTCAAGCCATTTAACCGGCCCTACTTTACTCTGGTAGCAGAGGGAGTGCGTATGCGAAAAGTTTCTCCCATTCATAACCGCATCCACAGTAGCTTTAATATGCCTGCTGTAGGGATCCCCCTTTTTTACAAGGCTTACGGGAGTTCCGTGCGCCGAAAATACAAGCTCTACATCTTTTCTTTTATCTTCGGGAAATTTAAGCAAGCCTTCATCTATCCGGTTGTTTATTGCGGCTATATAGGCAGGGTGCTCATAATACTCGTTTATTAAATCAAGTTTTCCCGCGTCACCGGTATAATGGCGTTTCCATTCGTTGAACGAAGAGCCGGTTGTGGTTATTGAGTAGTGGGGATATAAGGGAAGCAGAATAATCATTTCGTAACCGCTGACGGTTTTCTTAACGGTTTCTTCTGTAAGAGGATGCCAGTAGCGCATAGCAGTGTAAACATCTAAATCGGGGTTCTTTTTCCGAAGTTCTTTTTCGAGCATGGCCCGCTGCATTTCAGTCCATTCATTTAAAGGGGATTTACCCCCTATAAGCCTGTATTCCTCAATTACTTTTGGGGAGCGCCTGCTGGAAATTATTTTAGCAAACAGCTTCTGCCCGAACGGGATTTTAAATATGTCGGGGTCCCTGAAAAGATTAAATAAAAACGGTTCAACCGCATCAAGCGAATCGGGGCCTCCGAGATTAAATAAAACTACCGCTTTTTTACCCATTTGTTCCCTTTCTTATACTGTCCTTGAATATTTTCCGGTATCTTCCTTACGTTCTATATAACCGTCAAAACACATTGCCACGTTCCTTATAAGGAGCCTGCCCATATCGGTAACTGTAAGTTTCCGCGCTGTAATATCAACAAGGCCGTCGTTAACCATTTCTTTAAGGGCATTAATTCCGTAGGCAAAGTAGTCTTCAAACTTAATGTTGAACTTATTATCCACTACCTGAAAATCAAGTTCAAAATCGCACATAATTTTAGTAATTACAAATCTTCTTAAATGGTCGTCATCGCTAAGATGGTAACCTTTTTCAACTGGAATGCGTCCGCTGTCGAGCATTTCGAAATATTCTTTCTCTTTTTTTACATTCTGAGCGTAAACACTGCCGAGCTGGCTTATGCTTGTAATTCCGAACCCGTATAAATCGGTACCAGAATGTGTGCTGTATCCCTGAAAATTGCGGTATAATTTCTTTTCGCGCAGTGCAATTGCCATTTCATCGGTAGGTTTTGCAAAGTGGTCCATTCCTATAAAAACATATCCGGCGCCGGTTAATTTTTCAATTGTCATCTTAAGAATTTCAAGTTTTTCTTCCGGCTTGGGCAGGTCTTCGGCATTGATAAGTTCCATATGTTTTTTCATCCATGGAACGTGAGCGTAATTGAATACCGCAATCCTGTCGGGGGATATTTTAATAGTCTCCTCAACTGTCCTGGCAAAAGTATCAATCGACTGGAACGGCAGTCCGTACATCAAATCGAGATTGATGCTGTTGAACCCTATTTCCTTAACCCAGTCAACTACCTGAATTGTCATTTCCTCAGGCTGAATTCTGTTAACGGCTTTCTGAACTTTGTCGTTAAAATCCTGCACGCCCATGCTAATACGGTTGAACCCTCCGTTGTGCAGTGCCTCAAGATGGGCTCTTGTAAGTTCGCGCGGGTCAATTTCGCACCCTTTCTCTGCGTCTGAATCGAAGGTGAACTTTGAGTTTATATATGAAACAAGTTCGTTAATCTCATCGGGATTTAAATGCGTTGGTGTTCCGCCTCCCCAATGGAGCTGAACTGCTTTTCTGTCTCCGGAAATAAGCGAACGCTGCAGGTCTATTTCTTTCTTCAAATATTTCAGATATTCTTTTATCCTATCCCTGTTCCTCGTAATAATCATATTACATCCGCAGAAATAGCATAAGGTATCGCAGAAGGGGAGATGGTAGTAAAGCGATAGGTCGGGCGCGCTTCCGTTCCCGTTTGTGCGTGTTATTTCATCCCTGAAATTCTCCGGTGTAAATGAATTATTGAACTGCGGAGCCGTGGGGTAGCTGGTATAACGTGGACCCGGACGGTCATACTTTTTAATCATTTCCAAATCGATGTTGAACATTTTATTTCCTCTCTTTATCATCAAGCCGAATGAATTATACGGCTCTCTTCGTGTACAATATTAACAAGGGCTTTTGCGTTTTCAGGTTTTACATCGGGGAGAATTCCATGCCCCAGATTGAATACGTGCCCGCTTCCGGCACCGAATGACTTAAGCACTTTAACGGCTTCGGCTCTTATAAGTTCCTCCGTGCCGTATAAAACGGTCGGGTCAAGGTTTCCCTGAAGCGCAACTTTGCCGCCGGTCTTCAATTTTACTTCTCCTAAATCCATAGTCCAGTCCAAACCAATTACATCGGCGCCGCTTGCCGTAAGCTTATCCAGCGAGTGATGAACTCCCTTGGCGAATACGATAACAGGCTCGTTTGTGCGTTTCAGTTTCTGGATTATCCTGGTAATGTAATTAAGCGAGAATTCATTGAAATCGGATTGGGAAAGGAGCCCGCCCCAGGTATCGAATATCTGCACCGCATTAACACCCGATTCGATTTTCGCGCTTAAATATTCAGCAACAGCGTCCGAGATTTTCTCGAGCGCTTTGTGGGCGGCTTTCGGGTTATTGTAAATGAATTTTTTTATTTCGGAAAAATTCTTCGAGCCCTTTCCTTCAACCATATAGGTTAAAAGAGTCCATGGCGAGCCTGCAAAGCCGATTAAAGGAACTCTTCCGTTCAATTCCTTTTTCGTCAGCTTAACTGCATCCATTACATATTTCAAATCCTTGAAAGGATCGATAATTTTAAGGTTATCTACGTCACTGCTGCTGCGCACGGGTTGATGGAAAACAGGTCCCTTGCCTTCGTTCATTTCAAGGTGCATTCCCATAGCCTCGGGAATGACAAGAATATCGGAGAATAGAATAGCGGCGTCAACGCCTATTATATCAACCGGCTGAATTGTAACTTCGGCGGCTAGTTCGGGGGTTTTGCACATTGTAAGAAAGTCTGCTTTTTCGCGCACGGCCCTGTATTCTGGCAGGTATCTTCCCGCCTGTCTCATTATCCATACCGGAGTAGTATCTATTTTTTCTTTTCTGCAAGCTCTAAGAAACAAGTCGTTTTGTAGATTTTCCAAATTATCCTCGTGAATAAATTAATTGTAAAATTTAATTATCGAATCGGCAAGGCCATTCAAAGTCGATTCTTCCGCAATCAGCCGGGGAATAATGCCTTCTTCCTTTAAAGCATTGCCGGTCGTATCCCCAATTGCCGCAACGGAAATATTCTTAAAGAATTCCTGCGGTTCGGTTATATTTAATACCTGCAGAATATTATTGAACGAAGAAGGGCTGGTGAATGCTATTAAATCGATATCCCTCCGGTCGAAAGCCTCTTTAATGCGGGCAGTTTCATCTCCTGCGGGGAGGGTGGTCTTGTAAACCGGAATTGAATAGACAATGCCCCCCATATTCTGCAGTTCTGTTTTTAATTCGTCCCTTGCTATGTTAGAGCAGGGGATAAGTATTTTCTTTCCTTTTAAATTTTCGGCGGCTAATACCCTGCTTAAATCGCGCGCGTTGTAATTGCCGGGCACTATGTTTACCGGAATCCCTTTGTCGGTGCAGAATGCCGAGGTCTTTGCCCCCACGCATGCTATTGTAAGAAGCTTATAATCTATACTTAATCCGGCTTCCTCAATGCGCTTAATAAAATATTCAACCGCATTAACCGAGGTGAAAATTAAATAACTGAATGAGCTTATATCCTTAACGGCTGTATCGAAAAGGGAATAATCGTCAACGGGCGAAATTGCTATAGAGGGTATATACAATACTTTTGCCCCCAATCTTTCAAGAGTGTTAAAAGCCTGCGCGGCTGAATTACTGCTTTTAGTAACTGCAATTATTTTACCGCTTAAACTGCTCAACCTTTTCTCGTTTCCGAATAAATTCTCTTTAATATTTTGCCCGCACCCGCTTTTTTCATTTCGCCGGCAAGTTTTTTGCCCAATTCTTCCGGTTTTCTTTTTGAGCCTTTCAAAACTTTTCTAAAAGTAACCGAGCCGTCAATATCCCCTACAAAACCGTCAAGGTATAATCCGTCTGTTTTAACCTGCGCGTAAGCGCCAATTGGAACCTGGCAGCCTCCTTCGAGGGCTTTTAAAAATGCCCTTTCGGCCATAGCGGCTGTAAAAGTCTTTTCGTCATTAATTTTCTTAAGTGCATTCAATGCAAATTTATTATCCTTGCGTACTTCAATAGCAAGTGCCCCCTGTCCAACGGCCGGAAGTATCTGCTTGGTGCTTATTACCGAAGTAATGTTCTTATCAAGTTTAAGCCTTTCAACACCCGCGCGCGCAAGTATAATTGCATCCCATTTCGATTCCTTATATTTCTTAATTCTCGAAGGCACATTGCCCCGAAGTTCTACAGTCTTAATATCGGGACGCAGATGCAGAAGCTGCGATTTTCTTCTTAAACTTCCCGTTGCAACAACAGCATTTTCTTTTAATGTATTTATGGTAGTCCCTTTTTTCTTGGCAATAAGAACATCTTCCACACGGTGCCTTTTGGTAATTGCTGCTATAACCAGCCCTTTAGGCAGGGCAGTCTGTAAATCTTTAAGGCTGTGCACGGCTATATCAATAGTGCCGTTAAGAAGTTCTACTTCGAGCTCCTTGGTGAACAGCCCTTTGTCTCCAATCTTCGAAAGGGCTACATCCAGAATTTTATCCCCTTTGGTCTTGATGATGTTGATTTCAACAAGAAGGTTTTTGTTCTTTTTTTCAAGTTCTTTTTTAATGTAGTATGCCTGCCATAAAGCAAGCTCGCTTCCGCGTGTGCCTATTACAAGTCTGTCTTTCAAATTTAATCCTTCGAATTATTGTCTTTGTTTTTATTGTCTATATCGAAAAGCTCCTTAAGAATAAGTGAATAGTTAGCCGTATCCTGGTAATTCGTACCCGATTCGGCAAGGGAACGGAGCTTAATAGTGGGGTTGTGCAGAATTCTGCCAATCATTCTTCTGGTCATATCGTCAAGCTTGGCATAATCCTCGTCCGATATTTTATGCTTAATTTTTTCAAGCTCGTCCGTGCGTATCGATTCAAAGAAATCGCGTACCGATTTAATGGTGGGTATAACCTCAAGCGTATTGTACCATCCAATAAAGCTGACCATTTCCTCCATTATAATCTTTTCAACTTCGGGAATCTGGTTAACTCTTCTCTGCATGTTCTGGTCAACAATAATTTTAAGCGAATCGATATCGTTGTAAAACACATTATCAATGTTTTTAACTTCGGGGTCAATATCCCTGGGCATTGCAATATCTACAATACAAAGGGGCGAGCCTTTTCTTTTTTTAACGGCGGCGGCAATATCCTGCCGGCTTATAATTGTATTAGGAGCGCTGGTGGCGCTAATAATAATGTCAAAATTATGGAGCTGTTCCTTAAGGAACTGGAAAGGTACAATTTCGCTGTGCAGTTTTTCGGCAAGTTTTTCGGCGCGTTCAATTGTCCTGTTGGCAATTGCAATTTTGCCGACTCCTTTATCTTTAAGATGGATAGCGGCCAGTTCCCCCGTTTCGCCGGCTCCAATAATAAGGGCCGATTTTTTGCTCAGGTTGGCAAATATTTTATCCACCACCTGAACTGCGGCGTAGCTTATAGAAACTGCCCCTTCGCCAATTCCGGTTTCCCTTATTGCTCGCTTGCCTACCCGTATAGCCGAATCGAAAAACTTCTTTATTAAGGAGCCGGTAAAATTCATTTCCTCAGCAAGCTCGAAAGATTCCTTAACCTGCCCGAGAATCTGGCTGTCTCCTATAACAAGGGAATCGATACCCGATGCAACATTGTAAATATGCCTTAAGGCTCCGCACGAAAAGTACTTTTTAAAATGCTCCGGTTTAATGCCTTCAACCGGTTTAAAATTTATAAGGGCCGAGATAATGGGGTTAAGGTCTATCGAATCGTTCTTAAGAAAGCCGAAAATCTCGGTCCGGTTGCAGGTTGAAATAACAAACCCCTCTTCAAGAAATGCCTCCCTTAAACGGGGAATGAAATCGGCTATTTCTTCCCGGTTAAGATGAAGAGCTTCCCTTACTTCAATTGGGGCTGTCTTATGATTAAGTGAAATTCCGGTTATATTCATTGTAAAACTTCTTTATCATTCTCAATAAAATGAATGGAACGAATGGGATAATATACTGGTCAATACAAGTGAAAGAATAACAAGCCCGAAACCGGTTATGGAAAAGATTACTACTTTTTTGCCGTACCAGTTGGCCAGTATTTTACTCAAAATTCCAATTCCGTATAAAACCCAGATGAAAAATGTGGAAACAAGTTTGGGGTCGGTGTACCTGAAGTTAGGAAATGCCTGCGGCAGCCATATAAATCCGATTATGATTGCCACTGTAAGGAGGATGAATCCGATAACAAAAGCATAATAACTTAACTGCTCCAGAATTTCGAGGTTCGGAAGCCGGTTGAAAAATAAACCGAATTTATTCGTCTTTATGTTTTTATACAGTTTGAGAAACAGAAGTCCGTAAACGGCCGAAAT
The DNA here is from genome assembly GCA_027398005.1 of bacterium. Classification (GTDB taxonomy): domain Bacteria; phylum Bacteroidota; class Ignavibacteria; order Ignavibacteriales; family Melioribacteraceae; genus JAEXUB01. The sequence goes on along the minus strand of DAHYUM010000011.1, from coordinate 15,673 downwards.
GGCAAAACCGGAATAACCTAACAATGCGCTTATAACGTGAAGACCAAGCATCCTGTTGCGCAGTACTTCGGGCACCGAATAACTGTGGCTGATGAAAAGGGATGATACCACCTGGAAAAATATAGCTATTAAAATTATAAACGCCCCCGTGCCTCTGATATCGGTAAGAAGTTCCAGTATGAAATATGAAAGGGCAATGGAAAATGCAAGAACCGAGAAAATCTCGAACTTGCTTGTAATAGGGGGGTGGTTGAATTCGAATGTTCTTATAAACAGGTAAAAAATATGGATGATGATAGTTGTTAAGAGGAATATCCTTTTTGAATTTTGGAAAAGGAGCTTTTCCTTTAAAAAATCCCACGCGTAGGCCGCAAATGTTGCGGTATAAAGAAGCGGGAGAAGCAGGTTTAAGATGTTTATCGTATTTATCATATTACATTTAACAACAAAATGGTTGTTTTAGTTTTGTTCAGCCTAAAATTGCCGCAATTAAAAAAGGGCAAATAATAGGATATTTTGAGATAAAATATACAAAAAAAGCCGCTCATTAGGCGGCTTTTTTTGCTGAAAATAAACGATTTCTAGTATTCTAAACCGAACACATTGACCTTTCCGTTCATATGGAGCGAAGGATCGGCAATATTGCCTTTATTATCCATTACTCCCTGGTGGCATACCGAGCAGGTGTTCAAAGAATATGAAACGTGGCCGGTAGGAGGCAGTCCGTGGCAGCTTCCGCATGTTGTCTGCGTGCCGTCAATCTGGGTCCATTTAACCTGTTTGCTTTCGCCGGTCATCTGGTCAGCCGAATAAATGAACGAATACTCTGAATTTGCCTTGGTAAGCTTGAAGTTACCGTGGCAGTAGGTATTGGAACAGGTAGCCGAGTTGAAATCGTACGAGGCGGCTGTTGAACCCATTCCGGTCTTGTTGGTAAGGAATACAACTTCAGCTCTTCCGTTATTATCAATATGCCCCGGGCTGGTTAATTTGGCCGGTACATTGTGGCATTCGCCGCAGGCTGTAACCTGTCCGTCTTTAGCATCGTATAAGTGCATAGAGTGTGCGCCTACCTGAGCTATAGATGTTGAAGTTGCGCCGCTGATAGAACGGGGAGGAGCTATTTTCTGCGGATTATTGAAATCGCCGTGGCATGTATTGCAGGCTTCGGGGCCTCCCGGGTTGGAATGACAGCCGCTGTTATCGCATGAAGGGCTTGAAATTCCGCCGCTGTAATTGGCGCCGTGGCACTGCGAACACTGGGTAAGATCCCATGATTGTCCCTTAATATAAGTGCCGTGGAAATCGGCCGAATTAACATCGGTAATTCCGGTTTTGTGAACAATAATGCCTTTATGGCAATCCCCCGTAGCGCAGCTTACCTTTGCAGTACCGCCTGAGAAATCATTGGCATGGCACTGGCGGCACTGATCGAGCCCCTGTGAGGTAAGAATACGTCCGTGGAAAGTCTGAGCCGCAGGATTCTGTGCATCAACTCCGTGAATGGAGATAACAGTAGGGGAGGAGATGTCATTTTTCAAATCGCTGCAGGCGGTAACCGCAATTAAAGCTAAACCTATAAGTAAAAAGTAATATTTTATAATTCGCATAGTAAACCTGTCAGTTTAAATTATTTTCTAGAATGGCAATAACCGCAGAAACCAACGCCGGCAATTCCTGACGGACGGGCATTTGCGTCTGTATGGCAGTTATAGCATACCGAACCTTCATCCGTATGCCAGTCGCCGTGAACATCGCGCATAAAGTTCTTTGCATGCGTTTTAGGATGAGTACCTTTAACGCCGGTATTATCCACGTGGCAAAGTATGCAGTTGGGGTCTCCCCCCTGAACATCGTGGCACGAAGCGCAGCTTTCAATATCGCGTCTGGCTAAAATTGCGTGTTCGCCCCCGCCGGTGCCAACGCCGATAGTAACAAAGTTAACTACCTTATGGCTGGTAGGAGTAAAGCCCGACATCGCGTAATCGCCCCCTTTCGAATTGTGGCATTCAACGCAGAATGTTTCATCATTATGACAGGTTTTGCATTCGCTTGTTTTGCCTTTCAAATCGATACCGTGTGTATAGACGTAATTAAGGTCATGTACGCGGTCCAGTTTCTGCTGTTTTACGCCGTCAATAAGATTATAAGTGGAATAAGGTGCAAAGAAATCGCTCTTTGTGTTCTTTGCCGAAATAGCGGTGGTCGCAACGTGGCAGGCCTCGCAGAATTCGTTATCGTGACACATTGCGCAGTTTGCATTCTTATCTTTGGCCAATATTTTGTGGTTCTTCTTAAACGAAGCTGTTTTATGGTTATCGGGAAGAAGATTGACCGTTGAGATATGGCAGCTTTCGCAGTATTCTGCCGCTTTAGTCTTATTGTTATGGCAGGTATAGCAGGCGTTCATCTGCGGTCCCTTCGATTCGAAACCGTAATTAACTTCTGAAATACCTTTATGGCATGTTAAACAATCTTCCTGTTTCTGGTCGGTAATATGGAATTTATGGTTGAAATATACCGACGGCTGCTTGTTAACCAGCGGTTCGTACTGATCTTTATAATGGCACATTGTGCAGTTCTTATCATCACTAACATCATGACAATCGCCGCAGGCAGCCATTTCGGGGAGAAGCCCTTTATCCAAAGATGTGCTGTTGGGTACATCCTTATGACAGGCAATACAATCCACGCCTTCATGTTTCTTGTGCGAGAATTTAATTATGTCTTTATTCGTCTTCTTTTCGGCAGAGGGCGCAGATGAAACAGCCGCAATGGCAAGAAAAGAAACAACGACTAAGGACAGAACAATGTAAATGTATTTTATTTTCATGATGTCATTTATAAATTAGTGTTAAACCAATAGTTAATTTTAGCCAGCAGGCGGAAATCGTTCTTGTAAATCCTGTTGTCCATATATTGTCCCTGAATATCTACCGACAGAGCTTTCCATGGGCGGACATTAAAGCCGGCAAGAATTGTAGTAAGATTATTCTTGTCGTCCGATTGGGACAATTTGTACTGGGTGAAAGAAACGCCTACCGAAGGAGTAAAGAATCCGCCGAAGAATGAATAGCCGGTATAGAAGGAGAGGGCATCAAGCTCGCCGGAATAACCAAGGTTCTTTCTGTAGCTTACAGAACCATAATCGGTTGAAAAACCGAGTGTATATCTTTGTGACGAATCGTCTTTATATTCAACATTGCCGAATTTTCCGAAAGCTGTAAAGCCGTCGAAAAATTTATAATCAACTCCTCCTTCAATTTCGTAAGTGTTGCCGAAATCGAAAACGGAGAAAATTGAATTATAGCGTATTAAAGGCTGGCGGTAATTGTAATAAAGTTCAATACCTAAGTCTTTAATCTGCTCGTACCTTCCAGTAATTTCGAATTTTGATGTTTCTTCGAAATTGAGGTCGTAATCGTACTGGGCATAAACATTGAATACGTTATCGATGAAGTAAGAAGCTTCGCCGGAAACGAATTTGAATTGATTCGATTTTTCCTGAATAAGAATTTGAATCGGGTCAAGATTAGCATTAATTCTCAGCGCGGTATAGTCTACAGCCTTAAAATTCTTATCGATGTAGCTTATAGCAAAACGGGTATTAGGAACAATACCCGTTTCAAGTTTACCGCCTAAAATATAATCATCCTTCCAGTTTTTGGTAAGTTCCAGTTTCTGGTAGGCAGGCACATTGCCGCCGTAAAAGCCGCTCAAAGTAAAATCCCATTTCTCCAGTTTAAGGTCTATACCGTCGAATAAACCGCCGGCAACGCTGTTGAAATTGGACTGGCGCCCTATTTTAAACGTGGCAATATCGAACACCTTTCTTGCCTCGAGGTAGAGGTTGTAGAAACGGAGCCTCGGGTCGTTATCGAAAGAGCTTCCGATATTGGCTTCGAGGTTGGTTCTCGTGACAAGGGAAAAATTTCCAAGGTTGAAATTCAAACCGATGTTTTCGAAAGTCCGAATATATTTTTCTGATGAATTCTGAGAATCAAATCTTTCAAAAGTATAAAGCGCTGAAGATAATCTGCCATTAATATTTTGCCCGAAGGCAGCAGCAGGCAGAATAATCAACAATGCGAATATTAATTTTCTCATTTTTTTACTCACAGAAATAATTTATTATGATTTCGGAACACTGTGTTTAATTTTTGCCCACATTTCGTCGAATTTAAATTCTTTAAAGGTAGGGCTCTGCGAGTTATGGCAGGTTTCGCAGTATTTAGCTATATCTTTATGCTCAACCAAGCCTTTTTTAACTGCTTCAGCTTTGTTTTTCATAACGCCCATCGGTTTATATAAAGAACCGGCACCGTGGCATGTTTCGCACTGAACGCCGTCTTCAACTTTAAATTTAGGTCCGAGCATCGCTTTGTCTACGTCGGTTCCTGTGGTATGGCATTTCAAGCATTCTGGGGATTCAACAGCCTTTTTGCCTGTTTTTGCCTTTGCAATTTCATCTGCTTTTGCTGTTTCTAAAGCTTTGTAAGCCTGTGAATGTTTGCTATCCTGCCATATTTTGAACTGTTGGCCTGCTTTTTCTGTTTTATGACACATAGAACATACAGCAACACCTTCGTAAGTGGCTTTCTGAGCGAAGGTATTTGCAGGAATTGCTAAATAAAAAGCAACTGCAGCAATTAATAAAAGAGCCGATTTTTTCATGTTGGTTTCTCCTTATTGTTCCGTAAATAAATTAAAAGTACATATTTATCCTTTTTAAGATAATTGAATTATAAAAAATAAACAATACTTTTTTTCTTTTTATCTTTTTGTCTTATTTTGAGAATTCTACTTCTTTTCCTCCGGATTTAATTTTTCGTTAATCCAGGCGCTCAATTCAAGGTCGTTTTCAATCTCTTTTTCAATAACCACCGTCGGATCGAGCCCCTTCTTTTCGAATGCCGCCGTAAAGAGGAGTGTGGAATTGCTTAAATTATTCCTTTCTCTCTTGCCCTGTTTGTATTCCATCCATTCTAAAACCACTTTGCGGAAATGTTTTTCGTGATGATGCCTGTAGGTTTTAAGTGACATTTTTCCGTCCATCCAGGTAACGCTCATAGGATATTCGTGAGGATGGAAAATAACAAAGAACCAGTGCCAAACTACAATTGCCAATGTGGCAAGAATAGCCTCGTAGAAATGGATCATTTCGCTTACTTTAATAAGCCAAACCGGAGCCCAGGTGCCTACAACGGTAGGGAACCAGAGAATAAATCCGGTAGCGCCCATTACAAAAGTGCCCCAAATAAGAGCCCAGTATTCTGCCTTCTCGGCATAATCGTAAGTATCAAAATCGGGTCTGTTCTTCTTTAATTTCAAATAATAAAGCACATTGTCGCGCGCTTCGGTAAGGTCGCTCAGCTTTGGCACAAGGCTCTTAAGAACATCGCGCCCGCGGGGGGTAAAAATAAGATAGAAGACGTGGTAAACGCCCGTAACAATCATAATTGCGGCGGCTGTTCTGTGAATGTACTGACGCAGAAGTTCAGTCATTCCAAAATAGCGGAGCAGTTCGGCCCACCAGCTCTGGTTGTACTTTAATGCGAAACCGGTTATTGCAAGCGTTATAAACGATATTAAGAGTAGATAATGCTGTATAACCTCGTTCTTTGTAAAACGGGGTATTGTAATTTCGTTTAATGTTTTCTTTCTCTTCTTTCTTATTTCGTAAACGTAAATAAGAACGTTATGCAAAATCATTCCGCCGATAACCGAAATAATCATCCAGAAATAGATTGTGCCAACAATGCTTTCAATTTTTGAAGCCTGCACATTCTGCGAACGGTGCGAATAGCTCTGTGAAAATACCGTTGTGGCTTCGGGATGGCATTTCTGGCAGGTCTTGGTTACATTATTCGGGTTAACGGTCGATTCTTCATTCTTCTGAGGGAGTATCTTATGGGTGCTGTGGCAGTCGATGCACATAGCGGCCTTATCGTCTCCTCTCATAACTGCCATTCCATGGTAGCTATCCTGGTATAAAGCAGCCTGTCCTCCCTGAATACCGAAACGGGCGGCAATCCTTGGGTTCTGGTGGCATACGGCGCATGTCTGTTCCTGCATCTTCCTTATTTCCTTGCGCCTGTCGCCGGTGCTAAGAGGCTGAATGCTGTGTTCGCTGTGGCAGTCGTCGCAAACGGGGGATTCCCTGAAGCCTTTCTCTGCCCTAATCCAATGGATGGATTGTTTATATTCGGCCGATTCATCTTTGTGGCAGGTGCCGCACAAATTAGGAATGTTGAATGTTGAAATTTTTGAGCCGGGCTGAATTTTATTTTTAATATCGTGAACGCCGTGGCAAACTGTACATGTAGGAGCGTTCTTGCTGCCGCTTGCAACAAGCTTGCCGTGAACCGAATTATTGTAATTCTGCTCCGGATTCTTTATGCCAAGATCGAATTTCTGCATCATCTTGGAATTATCGTGGCAGGTGCCGCACGTGGCCGCTATATTAGTAGGGTAAACCTTGCTTTGCGGATCGGTAACCTTTTTAATATTATGCGAACCGTGGCAGTTCCAGCACATAGCCGCTTCGTCAATTCCTTCGCTTAAAGATATGCCGTGAATGCTTTCGCGGTGTTCTTTGGCTATTTCGGAATGGCATAAATAGCAGTCGGCTTTCTGTGTATTCTTAACGTTCTGCGGATGGTTAGCAAGATTATTGCTTATGTAATTGTGGCAGTCGGCGCATTCAAGATTTTTGTGGACAGAATTTTTCAAATCCTCTTTGTGTTTAACATCGGAATGGCACTGTGCACATTTATCGCCGCTTACAGCCTGAAGATGGTAAGGGTTAGCCATAACCATGCTCTTATGGCATTTAGAGCAATACATTTCAACTTTTTTGCTGTTCTCTTTGGGAGGGGTTGCAATTTCGTGAGTACCGTGGCAGAATTTGCAATCAGGCGGATTTTTAACTTTGGTTTTAATCCTATGGTGAATATCATTCTGAACGGTCTTTGCATATTCCTCGTGACAGCTTTCGCATTTAACTTTAGCCGGTTTCTTTTCGATATGCGATTCATCCTTAACATCCTGATGGCAATCCTGGCATGCTAAAGCATCTTTATGCACGGATTTGGCAATGGATGTTTCGTGACATTCGGAACATTTAAATTCTTGCGCTTTCAGATTAACCGAAAGTGCAAGAAAGAAAAAGGCACAAATTAAAAGTGCAAATCTTCTGATATTTTGGAACGACATCAAAACTCCGTTATTGATTTATTGGTATAAGAAAATCATTGAATAAATAATTAAAAGAACGAGAATAATGCCCAGTGTAAGAGCAACGGAACCGAAAATTCTTGCCGCATGCACAAGGGCAGGGGATGGTGCTTCCCCTATTTTTTTCTGCATTTCGGGGTCTTTCATAAGCTGTTCATATTCTCTCGGACGGTCTTCCTTCATTTCTTCAAGGCTAACCTTGCCGGTAAAAATTACGGTATCCATCGGAAATTTATCGGGGCGGAAGTGAGTATTGAAAAAATGATAAGAGAATATGAAACCAGCCGCAAGAAGGGCTTCGTCGCTGTGTATAATTGTGGCAACGTTAATAAGCGAGCCGGGAACTCCGAGATGAGTGAAGAATTCAGGGAACCATAAAAGTAGGCCGCTGCTTCCGATAACGGCAACGCCCCAGAAAACTGCCCAGTAATCGAATTTTTCCCAGTAAGTCCATCTTCCGTATTCGGGACGCGGGCCCTTGCCGAAAAACCATTTCATTGTAGCAATTAATTCCATTAAGTCTGTTTTGTTTGGAATAAGTGAATTATCCCCTTTAAAGAACTGAATAAAGGTTTTTTTTCTAGTTTTCGATTTCCTGATCAGATAACCGATATGAAGGAAGAAATAGATGAAAGTAACAAAAGCCGCCGTGCGGTGAATAAAGCCGGTAACTTCGTATCCGCCCAGAAGGTTCGAAACAAACTGAAAAACTCCTATGCCTGAAAATTTTATTATCATCCCTGTTATTGCAAGAGAGATGAAGCTTATAATTACGAGGATGTGCAGAAACCTTGAAAAGGCATCAAATCGCTCGAAATATTTCTCTTCGTTATGTTGAGCCATTTATTTCCTATGATTTATTTTTATTTTTAATTTTATCTTTCATTAAACGTATGAACCAGAACAATGTATGAAGGCCGAAGAATGAGAAAGTTCCTATTAAGAGGATAACCATAAAGGTATAAGTAAAGAAAAGGAACGGATACTTCGCCCTATCGTGGTGGGTCGCATGCGTAAGGTAACCCACAAACTTTCTGTTCGAATTCGGGTGGCATTTCTGACAGGTCTGGATGATGTTCTTCCTGTTCAAAGTAGAATTAATATCGCTTGCCGGCAGAATATTATGGGAGCCGTGGCAGTCGAAACATTTAGCCGCCCCCGTATTGCCCAGTTTTGTAACCTTGCCGTGGAATGTTTCGAAATAAGTTTCGGTTACATCCTGATGGCACTGGCCGCACTGCTGAACAATTGACTGCCTGAAATCCTGAAGGTCTACACGGTTAATTTCGTGCGAGAAATGGCAGTCGTTGCATACAGGAAGTCTCTTATCGGTTTTTGCAATTTCGGGGCTGTGGATGCTCTTTCTGAATGCTTCGTAAACACCCAGATGGCATTTAGCGCAGGTCTTGCCAATGTTTTTGGGGTTAACAGTCGAGTTAGGATCGTTCTTAGGCAGTTCCTTATGGCTCGAGTGGCAGTCCACACACGTTGCAGTAACAAGAAGCCCGCTCTGCAGAAGCCCTTTACCGTGGATGCTTTCCTTGTAATTAGCAACAATTCCTTTATGGCTTTCATCCAATGCGGTAGCAATGTTCTTTCCTTCGCGGTGGCAGTTGCCGCATAATTCAGGCACGTTGCGCGAGAATGTGGGGGAAGTCTGCGAATTTTTAGACTGAACATTATGCGATGTATGGCAGTCTGTACAGTAAGGGGCATTCTTATCGCCGCTGAAATGTTTCTGCCCGTGGATAGAGACTTTATAGTCTTCAACCTGAGCCTGATGGCAGATTGAACAATCCACCTTGCCGCTGTTTTTACAAACCGGGTTACTCTGCGGATTTACGTTAGTGTGGCATTTAACGCACGAATTATTCTGGTGAACCGAATTCTTAAAATGTTCTATATCAACATATAATGAAACAGTTTTGCCGTTTTCAACTTTAGTAAGGTTTTTGTTGCTGTGGCATTTCATGCACATTTCATTTGGAAGGCTGTCTTCGTAAAAGACCCTTCTGACTTTGTGAGGCTGGTGGCATTCTATACACACCGGAATTTTATTGGGCTGTTTTTCCCAAAGCTGGCCGTTTATGATTTTCTGGTGCACGCTTTCAATCTGTGTGTGGCACTTCATACAGGTTTTCGAAACGTTATTCCTGTTGATTGTCGATTCCGGATTGGTGTGCGGAAGAATATCGTGAGCGGTATGGCAACTTGTACATACAGCCGTTACGGTAAGGCCCCTCTTATAAAGACCGTCGCCGTGTATTGATTCGGAGTAGTTTTCGTAAATGCTGGTCTGCGTAGTAGTAGAAGTCAATATCTTTGAAACCTGAGTACCTTCCTTATGACAACTTCCGCACAATCCGGGTATGTTCATAACAAAGGTTTTCGACTTAGGGTTTTTAGGACTCAAAATTTCGTGTTCGGAATGGCATGTAACGCAGGTAGGGGCTAATGTAACGCCCTTAGCGCGCGCCACTCCGTGCAGACTTCTGTTGTACTGTTCCGCAATTTTGTCGTGGCAGTTGGCACAGACAACTTTTTTAAGTTTTTCGGCGTGAGGCAAATCGTTCGGGTTCACGTCGTCGTGGCAACCGGTGCAGCTAATCTCCTCGTGAACAGAGCCGGCAAAAGATTTGCCGTTAATAAAGAGGAAACTACTTTACCGTCTCTTGTCGTTGTAAAGGTTCTATCACCGTGGCATTCAAGACAAACCTTGTCGTCCTTGCTTTGGGCGTAATTTATAATTGGAAGAAAGAGATAAAATAAAAATGCAAAATACGCGAGCCTTTTAATTAAAGCTCTTCCGCCGTTAAAAAAGTTGCTGTGTTTTACTGTAATTGCCAATTTATATATCCTGTTTATTTGTTAAAAAATTCTCCTGCAATAATGTACCAGTCCTTTTCCTCAAGGTTTTCCATCTGCCCCCAGTAGAATTCGAAGCCTTTGGCATCTTCCTTAAGGTAATTTTTAATTGAACCGGTATATCTGTCAATTTCTTCCTGGAAATAAGCTACGGCGTTTTTGCCAATTTTAAGCTGAGTCAATTCGGTATCGAGCTTATCGGCGTCAATGGTAGCAATCCAGTTCGATTCGTATGTGGAAAAATCGAGAAGTTCAAGGTTTTCGGTAATTTCGCTGTTAATTTTGGATACAACACCGCTGACAGGGGAGAGGAATTTGATAGAGCGTTTGTTCTGTTTTACAGAGAATAAAGGCTGTCCCTTCTGAATGTTCATTCCAAGATTGGGGAATTCGATATCGTCAATTTTGCCAATTAATTTTTTTGCAAAATCATCGAGCCCGATTTTAACCGTTCCATCCTGAGCAACTCCGGCCCAGCAGTGCCCTTCTGAAATGAAAACGCCGCCGGGAATTGTAAATTCGCCCGAAGAGGCTTTGCCTTCTTCGTGGAGATGAGTAATGTGAACCCTTGGTTTGAGCTGTTTTTTAATACGGTCTTCTCTTTTAACCACCGATTTTTTAACGAACTCGAGAAGTTCGTCTTCGGTAAAGGGCTTCTGCACATAATCCATAGCGCCTATTTTCATACATTCAACGGCAGTTTCAACTGTAGCGTAGCCGGTAATAATAACAACGTCAATATCGGGGCGCACGCTTTTAACTGCTTTTGTAACCTCAACGCCGTCCATCTCGGGCATTTTCAAATCGGTAAAAAGGAAATCGTAATGGTTCGATTTGATAAGGTTAAGCGCTTCGGGCCCGCTGTTAACGGTATCAACTGAATAGCCGTCGAGTACAAGAATTTTCCTGAAACTGTCTAAAATAACATCTTCATCATCAACGCAAAGTATTTTGGCTCTCGGGCTGGCAACATCGGCACGCTTAAGCGATTTAGCTTCTTTACTGAAATCGATTGTAAGGCTTTCAGTAAGAACGGCTTCTCTTTCTTTTCTTAGTTTGGAAGTTTCAATTTTCTTTAAAATCAGCCTGATAAAAATATCGGCAATAATAAAAATAATTACTGCAAAAATTAGAAGTGGCATAATAGTTCTTCTCCTCTAAAATTAAACTCTGTCTGAACAACAAGGAATTAAGTTTTTTATTTCGTTATCAAAATCGGCCGGTTCAACCTGATAGATCCAGCCTTCAAAATAAGGGTCTTTCTCAAGAATAGAAAAATCCTCAAGCAGTTTATCGTTAACGGCAACAACCTTTCCGCTTATTGGCGAATAAACCTGATGCAATAAATCGGAACCTGTTTCAATTTTAATTGCGTAGTTAGCCTGGTTTATCTGATCCCCCGGCTGAACAAGCTCAATTCCGGTAATTGTATCTATGGTTTTATTGAACAGGTCCGTTATGCCTATCACAGCGCTGTTTTTACCTGAACTGTAAACCCAGCAGCTGTAGCCTATGCGGAAATATTTGGAAGGGCAGGGTACATAAGGCAGCAGTTCGCTTGAGCCGCCCATCCCTTCCTGTTTTATTATCCCGGAGTATTTAATTCCACGGTTTATTGCCGAAACCAGTTCTTCAATTGAAAAAGGTTTAGGAATAAAATCGATTGCTCCCCGGTATAAGGAATTAACTGCGTTATCGAATGTAGAATATCCGGTTGTCATTATAACCGGAGTGGAAATATTTCTCGACGATAATTCGTCAAGCAGGGCAAAACCGTCCATAACAGGCATCATAATATCGCTTACAATAAGCCGGTAATCGTTCCCTTCAAGTTTTTCAAGTGCGGCCTGGCCGTTATCGGCAGAATCTACCATAAAGCCTTCCGAGCCTCCAATCTTAACAACCGAATCGAGAATTACCTGCTCGTCATCAATCACAAGTATGTCTTTAATGCTTTTATTCATTTAAACCCGGTTAATGTTCTCGTCAATCGGGAGCCTGACCTTAAACATAGTGCCTTCCCCCAATTTGCTTATAACGGCAATAGAACCGTTATGGTTATCAATAATGCCCCAGTTTACCGAAAGACCTAACCCCGTTCCTTTCTGTCCCTTTGTAGAGAAGAAAGGATCGAAAATTTTGTTAACGTTCTCGGGGGCAATACCGCATCCCGTATCCGAAATTGAAATTTCAATGAATCTTTTCTTTCCTCCCTTGTCTATATAGTCCCATTTCTGCCAGTTGCAGTTCATTTTGGTACAGCCAAGAAGTGTGCCCTGCCCCGGAATATTTATCTGGTAAATTTCGGAGCCGCATTTTTCGCATTTAGCGGTTTTGTCTATTAAAGTAACATCGCACTCTGGGCACGAAAGATAAATTGTTTTATTTTTCTGAAGCGGTATGCCGTAATGATTATTGTTTTTTCCGTAAATAGGATCGATATGGATAAACCCTATATTCTCTCCGTATTTAGCCTTTAGTTTTATCGAAGGCAGTCCGTCTATACGGTGATTTTCGTCTATAAGATTATGACCGTTAGGACAGACGGCGCTTTTAATTTGTGTTATTCCGCGCGGTGATAGTTCAATTTCGGAAGTCTTAATTGTAATCTTACCCCCTTTAGGGCCAATAGCATCAACGGCGTTTACCAGAAAGTTGATGAATACCTGCTGAATCTGGTTGGCGTCCACAGTGATGTTGGGTATTGAGGGGCTTAAATCCTTTACCAGCTCGCAATTATTAATTCTTAGCTGGTTTAAAACTACCGATTCAGCCTTGTTGACTATTTCATTCAAGTCAGCCGGATTTTTCTTAGGAGTGGACTGGCGAGAAAAATCGAGAAGGCTTTTAACAATTTCGCGGCTTCTTTTTGTTTCCCTAACAATCACATTAAGGTCTTCCTGAAATTCGGGATTATCCTTTGTACGTTTGAGAAGGAAACTGCTGTAAGTAAGAACACCCGTTAGAGGATTGTTTATTTCGTGAGCAACGCCTGCGGCAAGCTGGCCAATTGAAGCAAGTTTTTCCGACTGGAAAAGCTGAAGCCTCATTTCATTCAGTTTCTTGGTCATATTGTTGAATGATTTTGCCAGAACGCCCAGTTCGTCGTTACCCGTCTGTTTGATGGTGTAATTAAGTTCGCCAATAGCTACTTTATTTGTACCTTTAACAAGTTCCTGCACAGGTTTATCCACCCACCTCTTAACGAAAATGCTGATGATAATTCCGATTGAAAGAATGGAGATTAAGGCGAAAAGCATTTCCTGAATTTCGCTTTTTACAATCTCTTTGTCAACTTCTTCAAGGGACATGGTAACATCGAGCACCCCAAGAATTTTAGCGTTTTTGGGGTGTGCATGGCAATCGGCTTTCCAGCACGATTCTTCGTTATAAATAGGGTTGATAATACCGATAATGCGTGCAGAATCGGGGTGAATTCTGTAAATGCGTGTTCTTTCCTTAATTGAGATGCTTTCGAGCGGTTTGTTAGCCGCATGGCATGCATAACAGCTCTCTGCATTCTTATCGAGCATTTTGCCAATATCTTCGGTATGGGGGGAATATATAACTTCCCCCTCTTTATTAAGTATCCTTATATCCTTAATATTTGCGCCCTGCCCCATAGTTGAAATAATCTGGTGTATTCTGTCGCGCTGATTGTAAAGCATATCGTAACGCGTGCCGTTTTTAACCGCTTCGCTAAGCTGATTGGCGTGCCTTTCAACTTCGGCGAGAAGCATGTTAGTCTGCGACCTGATATTAAAATAGGAATAAACGCCTATAATAATCAGCGCGGTAAGCCCTACAACAAATATTAATCTAAAACCAATCTTCTTAAACATAATCTCAAACTAATTCTTAATTAATTTCCCCGGTTTTTTCTCGGGGTATTTATAATTTTCGTGACAGTTGGTGCAAACGGGTTTAGAGAAATCCTTTTCCACATGGCAGGTTTCGCATTCGTTCGCCTGATGGTTTTCGTCAAGCTGCAACCCGGTAATCTTATGGTCAAAGTTCTCCTGAGTCCATTTTGTATGGCACGAAGAGCATTCAGTATTCAGTTTGCTGAATTTGCCTTTTTCGGTATGGCACTTATCGCATGAAAGTTTAACATGGAACCTGTTAAGTTTCCATCCGGCTACGGTCTGATGATCGAAAAGGCCTCTCTTCTGGTCGGCGTGGCAGAATTGACAGTTGTTTTTCACGTCGTGGCACTTTGAACATTTATTATGTTTATCCTGTAATGATTGTTTGGTCTGGGCTGGAACGGTATTCTTGGAGTGGCATTTTGCGCATCCTTCGTCGGTATGGCATTTAACGCAATCGAGACCGAATGTGGTAATATGCTCATCGTGATTGAAGGTTACAATTTTGCCGCTGTTGTATTTTGTTTCGAATGTAAGAACCACAGGCCTCTTAACCATTTCGGGATGAACCGGTTTTGTAGATGTACTCTTGTTCCCTTTAAGGTTCTGCTTATGGCATGTATTGCATTCCACCTTCTGCTCAAAAGTGCGGTGGCAGTTCATACAGCGCACATGGTAAGCGCCTTCAAGGTCAATTTTGGAAATATCGCTTCTTTTCCTTTCTGGGCTGTGGCATTCCTTGCAAGCAAGAATAGGCCCAACGGGATTGTAATGGTGGCACATCTGGCAAGAGCCCGACATGTCGGCCATTTCGGCATGCCCCTGGTGCGAGAAACGAACAGCGGGATACATTTTGTTGCTTTTCTTAACGTCGTCCAGAAGAAGCACTTTAGGTCCCGAAGAAGGGGAGCGGTGAATAATTTCCATCTGGTCCCGCGGACATTTTTTAAGGCGCGGGTTATCCTTAGTTGGTATATTGGTTTCGTGGCATTCAAGGCAGTTAACTGTTCCGGTCTTTTTAGCCTGTCCGAACGATACCTGCTGAACCAGCAGTAATATCAATAATATTTTTATGTATTTCATTTTGCCATCCCCCTTAAAGTATATTTAGCCTTAACGGGCGCAGCCCCGGGCAAACTGATGATAGGGAATATTTTAACGAATGCCCTGTAGAGAAGAATTTCAATAGCAATAAGCCCTACCGTAACGGAAATTTCTCCAATTGAGGGGAAATAAGAACGTTCGGCGTAAGGGGGATTATAAGCTATAAGGAAATTATTAATTCTGTTCATTACAACGCCCAATATTACCAGTGAAGAGCCGATGAACAATCCGTAAGGTGTCTTAGAAAGTTTTCTGGAAAGGAATATTCTAAGAGGAATTACAAAACCGATAAGTATTTCGAGAACGAAAGCAACGCTTTCAACCGAAAATGTATTTAAATATACAAATGATTCCCTAATTACCATATCGCCGATTTTGAAGGCAAGATAAATGCCCAATAAGGGGGGCATGATATTCCCAAGCCCCGAAAGCACATCCATTTCGGGTTTTAACTTGAACGAGCGGGATGCAAGAAGCGATTCGAACATGACCATAGGGAAACCGACCGAAATTGCCGAAAGGAGGAATAGGAGGGGCAATACGGGGGTCTGCCATAACGGATGCATCTTTGGCCCTGCAATAATCATTAATGTTCCAAGAGA
>DAHYUM010000119.1 GCA_027398005.1 bacterium | reverse complement strand
GATTAATCCGCGATAGGAATTGTTGCTTTTTCCGGCTGATATTCCTTTCGAGACAACTGTGCTGCGTGTATTCTTTCCGATGTGAATCATTTTTGTTCCGGTGTCCGCTTGCTGCATATTGTTTGTTACTGCAACCGAATAAAACTCGCCTACCGAATTATCCCCTTGAAGGATACAGCTTGGGTATTTCCATGTTATGGCAGAACCGGTTTCAACCTGGGTCCAGCTGATTTTAGAATTAACTCCGCGGCATGCGCCTCTTTTAGTAACAAAATTGTAAATTCCCCCTTTTCCTTCTTTATCCCCCGGGTACCAGTTCTGTACAGTTGAATATTTAATTTCGGCGTTAGCCAGCACTACCAGTTCAACCACTGCGGCGTGGAGCTGGTTGTTATCGCGTATTGGCGCCGTGCATCCTTCAAGGTAACTTACATACGATCCTTCATCGGCAATTATTAAAGTCCTTTCAAACTGTCCTGTTTCCTGCGAATTAATTCTGAAGTAGGTAGATAATTCCATCGGGCAGCGGACTCCTTTCGGAATGTAAACGAACGAACCGTCGCTGAAAACGGCGGCATTAAGAGCCGCATAAAAATTATCGGTATAGGGAACGACTGAGCCCAGATATTTTTTAACTAAATCGGGATGGTCTTTTAACGCCTCGGAAACGGAGCAGAAAATAATTCCTTTTTCCTTAAGTGTTTCCTTGAATGTGGTTGCAACCGAAACCGAATCGAAAACGGCATCAACAGCAACACCCGCAAGCATCTTCTGCTCACCAAGTGGTATGCCCAGCTTTTCGAAAGTCTTTAACAATTCGGGATCCACCTGGTCCATACTTTCGAGCAGTTCCTTTTTTTTAGGCGCCGAATAATAAACTATATCCTGAAAATTAATTGGGGGATATTTAACATTTGGCCATTTAGGTTCTTCCATCTTAAGCCAATGCCTGTAAGCCTTAAGCCTCCATTCAGTCATCCATTCCGGTTCATTCTTCTTAGTCGAAATAAGCCTGATAACATCTTCGTTAAGCCCTTTAGGAACGCTTTCCGCTTCAATATCTGTAACAAATCCCCATTTATATTCCGATTGGGTTAAATCATCCACAATCTTCATATCGTCACTCATTTGCAATCCTTTTCAATTTTAACTGGATAAACCTATTTAATCTGGAAAAAAAAGTCAAGATTTATAATTAAAACAAAAAGCCCCCTCTTTCAGTTCCATTAAAGAGGGGGCAAAAAGGCTAAATTTCAATTAAAAAACGGCAATAGAGGCTATTTTTTCAATATTTTATCCAGCCAGCCGTAATAAGCTTCGCTGTTGGAATTATTGAGGATATTATGTCCCATACCTGAACTTGTAACAAATTTAACTTCGGCTCCTTCGGAAACCAGTTTTTTAACTGTTCCCTCCATAACATCGTAGGGGCAATTGAGGTCAATTTTATCGTGATATATAAATATGGGCACATTTTTAAATGCTTTAAGTGTCTCTGCATCGGTAAAATCGGGGTGTTCCCCGCCGAGCCATTTGTTTGCAAGATTAGGGTGCCCCGAAAAGACAGCCAGCGCGGCAAATTTACCGGGGGTTTCGTAATAGGTTCTGAATACGCCGTATCCCCCCATAGAAAAGCCGGCAAGGAGAATTTTTTTATCGTTTATATTATAATTTTCCGAAACATCCTTAATACATTCGCTAATGTCATCCTGGGCATTATCCGCGGAAAAGCAGTTTGAAGTACCCCTGCCCGAAGGAGCAATTTCAATGAACTTTCCCTTTCCAAAATCGGCATTCTGCAGCATGCCAACGTCAAGCTGTCCGCTTCCGTGAAGCACTACCAGAAGAGGATATTTTTTGCTCCTGTCGTATCCTTTTGGAATCTTTATGGAATATGGAATGTACCTGCCGTCCACTTTAGATAGATAGGCCCTTCTGAAAATGCCCCTCCTTTCCGGGTAAGGGTCTGTTCCGCTTTTAATGACGTCCACATCCCTGTTGAGCTTAATTATTTTTTCTCTTATCTGGCCGGCGGTTTCGTAATATTTCAGACCGGCGAGCATATCCTTAATTTCGTTCCCCCTGTAAATAATTGTATTCCTTGTGCCGTATGAAATGGCATTTTCATTCTTATTCAGGTTTGCCGATATTTTTTCCTGATTAAATTCGGGAAGAATAGTAACCGGAATAATTTTAACATCTCCGTTTCCAAGTTTCCACTTTAAGTTATAATCCCCCTCAACAAGCTCGGCGGCAGGTATTGAAACCGGTATCCGGTTAAAGCTTTTTTTTACATCAAGTTTAATCATCGTATTTGAAAGGGAATAATTATCTGCTGTTGAAATGGCGCCGATAAAATCGAGAGCCGTATCGCGCGGTGAATAGACCGCAAGGGCTCCGCTTAAATCCGCTCCTTCGTTAAGCGTTCTTTTATCCGGAATAAAATCGGATAATACCTTTTGAGTGTTAGGCTGTTCAAACTCTACATTCAGATATTTCCGTTTATTCTGTTCCCATTGGATTTTTTTATCGTAAAGGGAGTAATAATAAATTTTATCTTTTTGTCCTGCGGCCTTTACAAAACAGAGGTTAAACCCTATTCCCTCTTTAATGAAAGGTGTATAAGGGGGAATTTCGCTCCAGGGAAGGAGAAGCTCGTAATATGTAATTCCGCCGGAGCTGTTGGTTTTCATCTGCGCGCTGCTCAATCTTTTGCCCGATAGGTCAATATTATAATACCACACGGCGTTTAAACCGGGGTAATTATTGGCAGCCACTGCAGGTGAAAAGCGGAGTACATAAAATTCATCCGTATCGGCATTGCCCGGTTTGGGCATTGCAATTACAAGGTGGAATCCGTCACCGTTCTGGTATGCCCGGTCCCTGAATAGCACAGAATCAGATTTAATTTTAATAAGCAGGTAGAGAAAATTATTGTTATAGGCAGCTTTGTATGAAGCTCCGGGAATGTTTAGTTTTTCGGAAGAGGTTTCAATTTCGCCGAAATTAAATTCTTTAAGCCCTTCGGTAAAGCTATCGGGGCGTCCGTCAATCAGGGGCGTTTCATCAATATACTTAAATTTCAGCGTATCCGTTGTAGATGCGAAAGAGGTATAGGGCAATATGCCAGCAATAATAAGGCACAACAGTGCGTAATAAATTATCTTATTCATCTAATCCCTCATAAAAACTGTTTGGGAATTATACGAAACCGTTATTACAAAGTTTGGCGCTGACGTAAAATTTCGAAGAGAATAACCCCTGCAGAAACAGATACATTAAGCGAATCAATCTTGCCAAGCATAGGTATTTTAATCAGCTGGTCGCAGTTATCGGCTACAAGTTTATGTATCCCTTTTTCCTCATTGCCTAAAATTAGCGCAACGGGCGTTTTGAAATCGACCGTTGTATAGTCTTTTGAATTATGAAGGGATGTTCCAAAAATCCAGAATCCTTCCTTCTTCAAATCGCGTATTAAATTATTTGTATTATTAATTTTACATATTTTAAGGTGTGCAACCGCCCCGGCCGAGGTCTTTACTACCGTATCGGTAATTGAAGCGCTGTCCCTCTGCGTAATGAATACCCCGTCAACCGCGGAACATTCGGCAGTCCTTAAAATTGCGCCAAGGTTATGCGGGTCCTGAATAGAATCGAGGACTAAAATAAGGGGATACTTTTTGTTTTTAACGCTTTTAATAATCTCGTCAAATTCATAATAGCGCTGTGCGCTTTTCAAAGCCGCAACCCCCTGCGAAACTTTACCGTGCGCCATTTCATCAAGCTTTGCCGGGGAAATCTGGGAAATTTTAATTTTTCTTTCCTTAGCAGCCCTTCCAATCTGGTTGATAACATCGCCGTGCATGCCGAAGGCGATATACACAACTTCAATTTCCTGATCCGAATTAAGAGCCTCAAGAACCGGTTTTCTTCCTATAATCAAACTCATTTAACTTTATTCCCCGTAATGCGTTGCTTTAATATTTTAAATTGGAACGATATTTTTATTCCCGTTCCCGTTATTTTTTACAAATATATTATTAAGATTGCATATATACATTTAAATTTTATTATCGGAAAGCATTTCCGCGTAAAAAGAATAACCTTACAACAACAGAAATAATATGGAATGTAAAAAAGAAAAGAATCTTGTAAACTGCAACTGCAGTTACGAACCCTGCGGCCGCAAAGGTCTATGCTGCGAATGCTTAAAGTTTCATTTAAGCGCAAGGGAACTGCCGGCCTGCTGTTTTCCGGTTAACGTTGAGAAAACATACGACCGCTCGTTCGAAAAATTCGCACAGCTTGTTAATCAGGGCAAAATTTAATTATTCTTCCATTTATCAGGGAAACCAATGAACGTCTATAAGGAGATTGCCGAAAAGTTTAAGGAGACACTTGGGCTTGAATATGAACCAGTAGGGATTTACTTTGGAAACGAAAAACCGTACGATGCCCTTTCATTCAAAAATAAAGGGAATGGCTGTATTGCTCCGCTGATATTCAAAGCCGCAAAGGGAAAAACCGTGGCGGTTGATAAGGAGAGCACCGGGTTCCCCTGCTCGGCATTTTACCTGGGGTATAAAGAATGGATTTTTGAAGGGATTGAGAATTTTCTTTCCACTGGCCCGTTCCCCGGAAGAGAATGTGAAAGGCTGATGGATAACCCCGCTACAGCACGCAAATATGTAGAAACTTTCATTCCGGAAACGTTAAGGGAGGAAACACTTATTTTTAAACCGGTTGCCCTTGAACCTGATAAAATCCCTGAAGCTGTCATATTTTTCGTAAATCCGGACCAGTTGAGCGCATTGACCTACCTGGCGCTTAACGATGCCCCTTCTCAGCAGGATAGGGTAGTAACCCAGCTGGCATCTTCGTGCGCTTCAATTGTCTATTTTCCGCTCAAATTTGCACGCGAGGGAAAACTGACTGCATTCTGGGGTCTGCACGATATATCAACGCGCCCTTCATTCCCCGCAGATATACTTTCATTCTCCCTTCCGGCAGATTTTTTCCTTAAAATGGGCAGAATGATGGATGAAAGCTTCCTTTATACTGAAAGATGGGAGAAAGTTTTGCACAGAATTAAGGGAAAAACGGATTAAACTTTATTAATTACAAAATTAAAATGCCTTATTATAGCTTAAAATAAGGCATTTCATTCCAAAAGCCATTTATTCTGCTTAATAAACCAATAATTGACCTATTATAATCGTATCTTTGCATATCAAATCTATTAGGATAAAACATAAATGAAGACGTTTCAAGACCTTGGATTAGAAGAGAACATTCTATCCGCAATTAAAGACCTAAATTTCGAAACACCTATGCCCGTTCAAATTGAAGTTATTCCCCACCTTCTTGAAAAGAAGGGAAAAGATATATTGGCTTTAGCGCAGACCGGTACAGGCAAAACAGCAGCATTCGGACTGCCGGTAATCCAAAAAACCGATACAGAACTTAAACAGATACAGTTTTTAATCTTAAGCCCCACACGCGAACTATGCCTTCAGATTTCGGATGACCTGGCAAGTTTTTCAAAATATAAACCGGGCATTAGAATTGCCGCCGTTTTCGGGGGTGCCAATATTGAAAGACAAATCGAGAAAATTCAGAAAGGAGTTCAGATTGTCTCAGCTACTCCGGGCAGACTGCTCGATTTAATCAACAGGGATATTGTAGACCTTTCAAAAATAAATACTGTTGTTCTTGATGAAGCCGATGAGATGCTTAACATGGGATTCCGTGAAGACCTTGAAGAAATTTTGCGCACTACACCTAAAAAGAAAAACACTCTCCTCTTTTCGGCTACAATGCCGAAAGAAATTGTTTCAATAGCAAACAGCTATATGAACGACCCTGTTGAAATAACAATAGGAAAAAGGAACTCAGGCTCAGAAAATGTTGAACACATCTGCTACCTTGTACAGGCAAGGGAAAGATATCTTGCACTTAAAAGAATTGTAGATTTTAATCCGGAGATTTACGGTATAGTATTCTGCCGCACAAGAGCGGAAACCCAGGAAGTAGCCGATAAACTTATTAAAGACGGATACAACGCTGACGCCCTTCACGGAGACCTTTCGCAGAATCAGAGGGACGCCGTAATGAAAAAATTCCGCATCAGGCACCTTCAGCTTCTGGTGGCTACCGATGTGGCCGCAAGAGGACTTGATGTTGACGACCTTACGCATATAATAAATTACAATCTTCCCGAAGAAAATGAGATTTATACCCACAGAAGCGGAAGAACAGGGCGCGCCGGCAGAAAAGGTATTTCAATTGCAATTGCAAATCTTAAAGAGAAGAACAAACTGCACGATATTGAGAAAAAAATTAATAAGCAGTTCTCCTTTGCCGAAATTCCTACCGGAAAAGAAATCTGCGAAAAACAGCTCTTCTTCCTTATAGACCGTATGGAAAAGGTTGAAGTTGATTACACGCAGATAAATCCCCTGCTCCCCGATATTTTCAGTAAGCTTGAATGGCTTGACAGGGAGGAATTAATCAAGAAATTCGTTTCGGTTGAATTTAACCGCTTTCTCGATTATTACAAAAACACTCCGGACCTCTCATCCCCCAATTCTTCGGGAGGAAGAGGTAAAGAAAGGAACAGGAATTCCCGCTTTACACGTTTCTTTATCAATCTCGGGTTCCGCGATAAACTGCGCCCGAACAATATTATGAATATGATTAACGATTATACATCAACTTCCGATATTGAAATTGGGAAAATTGAAATACTTAAAAATTTCTCATTCTTCGAAGTCGATGCTGAATATGCCGATACAGTCCTTTCTTCTTTTAAGGGTATGGAATTTCAGGGACGCGAAATAAACCTTGAAATTTCCGGAAGCCAGCCTGAAGAAAAGAGGGGAAGAAGAGATGGCGCGGGCAGGGATAGGAAATTCAAGGAAAAATATTCCGACGATAGAAGCCGCGGGAGAAAAGGTAAAAGAGACGAAGAATTCGGAGACCGCTCTGAAAGACGCCGTAAAAGAGATGAAGATGATTCGGGAGAACGTTCGGAAAGAAGAGGCAGAAGAGATGAAGGCCGTTTCGGAGAGCGTTCAGGAGGAAGAGGCAGAAGAGATGAGGGCCGTTTCGAAGAACGTTCAGCTAAGAGAGGCAAAAGAGAAGAAGGACGTTTTGATGATCGCACGGACAGACGCGACAGAAGGAAAGGAAAGGAAGAGGATAATAAAGGCAGATACGGAGATAAAGCGGCAGGCAAAAAGACCGAAATTAAAGAGACCAAGAAAAAAGAATGGGAAAAGTTCGCTGTTGAATGGAACAGGAAAAACAGCGGCGATAAAGACCGTAAAGATGACAAGAAAAAAGAGAAACGTAAAGGAAAAGAAGGTCCTTGGGTGAATATGGGAAACAAACGTAACCGATAACAACCAATTGGCAGATAGATAAAAAAATAGGCTGTTTATACAGCCTATTTTTGTTTAAACGAGAACTCGTCCTCTGCAACTTCGAACCTTGCAAACCACCTGTTGTTTTTCTTTGGGGGTTTCGAAGATTCCAGCAGTTTAATCTCTTTCAGGAAAATATTAAAATTATACTTGGCCTGGTTTATTGCCCCGTCCGGTTTTACAAGATTAATTGTATATTCACCAATCAGGTCTTCAAAAGGGACTTCGGAACGCGCCGGCTGAATTTTAGGAGCCATATTAGTAAGCGCCCTTAAACCCATAAGAAAAAAAGTAATTGTATTCTTTTCCTTAACCGCTTCAACCGAAACTTCGTAGGCAAAACTTGTAAATTCGGCTACTGTTTCAACAGCAAAAACATAGAGCTGTTTTTTAATTGTCGTGTCGTATTTAAAAAACACCTTGCACACATACTCAATCTTGTCCGGTTTTTTAGCCGGAATGGCATCGAGCGCGTTTTTAACCTTCTTCTGCCTGGTTTTTGGTATTTTGGGAATTCCCTTAAGACTGCGGAGCGGCAATTAAGCCCCCTTAATTATGGCAATTATTTTGTCTGTATCGTTTATATTTATTCTGCTTTCGGTTCCGTCTGCCATATTCTTAAGAACATACTCGCCCGATTTATATTCATCCCCTCCGAAGAAAAGAACAAAACGGGCATTGT
>DAHYUM010000118.1 GCA_027398005.1 bacterium | reverse complement strand
GGATGAATGGCCTCAATAACCTTATCTTCCGAAATATGGGCCGGAAGAGGAAGCTGTACCAGAATTCCATCAATAAGGGGATTGTTATTATAATTTTCTATAATATTTAAGAGTTCATCTTCTTTAATACCGCTTTCGAGCTTTTCGAGTATGGAATACATCCCCAGCTCGTCGCAGTATTTAATTTTGGAACTAACATAGCTTTGCGAAGCGGGATTATCCCCCACAAGAATTGTAACAAGCCCGGGTACCCTACCAGTTTTTAAACGGGCTTCCTCAATCTGCTCTTTCAGTTCTGTTTTAATTTCGGCGGCCAGTTTCTTGCCGTCAATAATAACTGCCATCTAATCACCCGTTAATCTTTTGGGGAGCTTCAATCCCCTTTTCTATAAGATAATTACGCAATTGCCTGTCGTTTAGAATTTCATCAGCAAATGGATTTGAGTTCTGCCATCCGGTTTTGCCTGTTTTTCTTAATCTTTCCAAACGGCGTATTGAAATTTCACAATAAATTGGGTCTATATCAACTGTCCTGCATTTTCTTTTTAACATTTCGGATGCTATGAGTGTAGTACCGGCATGCGAAAAAAAGTCAATAACAATATCATTCTTTTTGCTGGAGACATTAATTATTCTTTCAATCGATTTTAAGGGTTTTTGGGCAAAACAGCCGTTTACATTCTCCTCTAGCAGGTGAAAAACCTGCTGTATATCCACCCATACATTTCCGGCGCGTATATTACCCGATTTGCTCCTTTCCAGATTTTCGGTAAGCCGCCCCCCAACTTCTTTATAATAACCCTTTAAAATCTTTGGTATTTCGGTATAAACATGCTCAATATTAAATACCGGATTCCCTTTTACATAATAGAGGAGTTCCTGCCTAACCGACATCCAGTTCTTCTGGGTTCCGTACCCCCTCTGGTTGCGCATCGTAATAAAACTGCGCGATTTGAATTTTCTATCATTCATCATAATAATAAATTCTGCAAAGGGCTGAAAATTATTATTCTGGTCGGCACCAAGCCAAACATAAAGGGAAGCATCTTTTTTAGTAAACCTATCGGTAACATTAATCCATTTCGCGCACCAATCAATAAAAGAGCCGGTATTCGATTTTTGGAAGGCAATAATGTTGTAAGGGGGGTCGTGAACGGCTAGGGACGCTTTTTCTTTCCCCATTAAGAGCGCAATTTCGTTCTCTTCCGAGGCGTTTAAACACCCTATCTTATGTTTCTTTTCAGTATCAATCCAAATTTCCCCGGGAGCCAATCTGCAATATTTTTTAAGCAGATTCCTCAGTTCTTCATCTTTATCCAGCCGGGGTAACGGAAAATTAACCATTCTGCCCTGTCGATTTATCAAATTCGGGGAAAAATAATCTTTCAATTTCCATGGTTCTTCCTGTAGCAGGGTCAACTTTAAGGAATACCCCCGCCATATGGACATTCTCTGTAGCGGTCTGGTATTTCTGCGGTGTCTGATATATAAACCGGTTAATTGCAGCGTCCGTTTTCATTCCTATTACAGAATTATAAGGGCCGGTCATTCCGCTATCCGAAATAAAGCCTGTGCCGTTAGGCAGAATTCTTTCGTCGCTTGTCTGTACGTGTGTATGGGTTCCTATAACTGCGCTCACCTTGCCGTCGAAGTTGAATGCGAGAGCCTGTTTTTCGGCTGTGGCCTCGGCGTGGAAATCTACAATTACAATTTTCGCTTCGCTTTTAATCTTGTTAAGAAGAAATTCCAATCCCCTGAAAGGGCAATCGATAGGAGCCATAAAAGCGCGCCCCTGCAGGTTAACAACGGCAATTTTACCTTTATCTTTTAGGTCCGTTACAATATATCCGTTGCCGTAAGTGCCTTTGGGGTAATTATATGGCCTTATATAGCGGTTTTCGGTTTTTAGGTAATCCTGCGATTGCGGTTTATCCCACGTATGGTTGCCCCCGGTAATAACATTAACACCCAGATTAAATAATATTTTCCCTTCCTTTTCGGTGCATCCCTTGCCGTCCGAAAGGTTTTCGCCGTTAACAATTACAAAATCGGCTTTATACTTTTTTGAAATATTGGGGAGCCAGGTTTCTACCATATCCAGCCCCGGCTTGCCTACTATATCCCCTATAAAAAGAATGTTCATTATGTTCTGCTTTCTAATTTGTTTTGTTGTAAAATGAGAATTACCGGATTTGCTAAAAGCATTAATCCGTAATATTAAATATAGCTCATTTTTTTGAAATCATTTGGGGTAAATGCTTGTAAAAATGAGATTTTAAGGGAATATGGCTTAAAATTGAAACGATACATGCAATCTGCCGGCAGAATCTATTTTTTACTTCGTGGCTGGTTATTGCCAATTGTAAGTTTGTGCCGTTGCTGTAAAAGCAGATATTCCGAGGGATTGATTATCCAGCGGCAGAGCCGCGGAATCTTGGTAGAAAAAACGAAACGGGAAAGAGAACTAAGCCGCAGAGCGGCGGCACCTTTGTTTTAAAAACATTATGCTGTTTTCGCAGGGCATGCTAGCCTTTGGCGCAGGTACGACCCCTGCGCGCAAAAAAGTCTTCAGATGACCAGTCTGATGAACACTATTCTTATTTGGTGGGCGGTGTTACAGCACCGCCCTTATTAAAGTTTCTCTCCTCCTTTAATTAAGTTTTCCATGTAGAACATAGTTATCTTTTTTTGTGAAGTTAAACATTATAAAATACACTTCTTTCTCAAAAATCAGCGGAATTTGCCCGATGTCATTAGTTTTGTCTTCAAACTTATAAACATATTCAAGATTGCTTCCATTATAATGAGCAAGCCCGTCAACCATTCTAACAAAAAAATCCTTTTCATTCCTACCAAAAACTACGTTTCCAAATTGTGGATTATCAAATGTTAAACCTTTTAATAGTCTTCCCTCAGAAAATACTTTCAAATACCTATAAAGAGAATTTCCTATAGTAAAATAAACACGATCACCTATAAGTCCTAAATTACCGGTTCCTGCATTGTCTTCTGAATCTTTATAAAGTTCTTTAAGTCCCTGCGTGCTAAAAGAGTAATAGGCGAGAGAATCTGTTACGCTTTGAGCAGTACCATTATAACTAAAAATTAATAGGTCATCATCCTGTTGAAATGCTCTTATAAAATTCGAATTAAAATCGGCTTTATATAGTTCTCTCCATTCCCGTCCGTCATAATGTAAAATGAATCCTCTTTTATTACCATCCGTTTTAAAATACACACCAACAGCAAAAATATCATTCGAATTTTTTCCCCAGATATGTGTTATTGAAACACTGGTTCTTCCCTCTGGTTTGTACCAATAATGCAGATACCAATTTGTACCATCAAAATGCCATATAGCACCTCCAAAGGAGCCAACCCATATATTATCTTTACTAAAGCCGAAAATTGTCTCTCCTCCACCATATATTGTCGGATAATTATAAACACTCCACTTATTTCCATTAGAATGGAACATACGGTCGTTAGGATTTACCGCCCACAAATCATTCGGTGAACTACCCCAAATAGCCTGAGTATAAAAAGATGGATTTCCTGGATTCTTGATGGTATCGATTGTCCACACATAGTCTCTCCTGCCAGGTCCAATATAAGGTTCAACAGGACTGTTTTTACAACTGAACAATGAAATTGAGGTTACCGCAATATAGCTTATTGCCAATAGTTTCTTTAATATGGTTTTTTGTTTAAGAGAATTTTTTCTTATCACCTGTTCCTCCTGCATATGGCAAATAAATAACCAGGCACTAAACGGCATTAAATTATTTACTTAAACCAATGTTTCTTACTTTTATATTTCCCTCTTCCCATAATATGGCTCCTGCACCAATATTACGGCAATTCAACTATTAGTTGATTGTATTGATTTAATATACACAAAAAAAAACGAAACAAAATATTTTATTGAATTTTCCAAAACCACTTTACTAATGTTTTTACCAATAAACAAGGCAAAAAATAGAACATGATATTAGGTTAAAATTATTACAACACATGTGCGGAGATTTTTTACACAGTTAGAAAAATGCCGCCCCTACGGTGCTTTATTATTCCGGCGCAAATTTATTGCTTTGATTGATAATGTTTTAATTCATTTTTGGGAAATCATCCCCCGTCCCCTTCTTCCCGCAAGCGGAAAAAAGGGGTGCCGGTTAAATTTATTTTTTACCAAAATCTATTTCTACAAGGTTGAGTTATTGGAATTAATGGATTTCGTCTTAATCCGTTCACTCGGTGGGATATATCTGCTATTGCTCCCCGCTGGTTGCACCGGGTTTGCATATTTGTCCGGATCGGAATCATTTTAAAGGAGTATATTTAATCGCTTAAAATCTTTTCAGCCCAGTTCTTAAATCGCGCAATTAGTTTTCTCATTTCATCAATATCCTTTTTACCGTAAAGGTCGCCGCTGTACGATACTCTATTTTTATGCTCAATTATTTTATTCAGCTGTGTAAAAGCATTTTTGTGTTCCGGCAGATTGCCAACCACCTTTTGAAGTAAAGTAACCGCTTCGTGATGAGCCTCTCCTGTATTTTTAATCCCCTGAAATTTTACTGTGATTGCATCAGTATATGCTATTGCCGCATGTACTATAAGCACCCCGGCCGCATTGAAATATTCATATTCGTAGGCTATTTCGGCGCCTTCGAAGAAATTATCGGCAACCGACTTGTATGCGGTAGATTTCAGCCTGGGAACTGAAGCCGTGATCGATTTTCTAGTCATTTAGTAATTCTCTTATTGAAAGTCCGCTTATAAGTATACCATCTTTAACAATGCCGTTTAAAGGAGGTTTTTTACTTTTTGCCTTCAGCACAAATTCAGTTTGAGTAAAATAAATTGGAGAAACGGCAATTCCATATTTTTTCTTAATAACCGCTTGAATGTCAGGCAATCTTTTTTCAATTGCTTCTTTATGCGCCTTATCCTTAATCAGCAGACACAGGTCAATGTCGCTTTCCAATGTTTCCTCTTTTCTTGCCACACTGCCAAATACAATTATGCTAACTGTAAACTTCCGTAATAGTTTTTTTATATCTGCGGCCAGCCTTTCAAAATACTCCTCTTCAACCTGCAGTCCGGTAAGTACTACTTCTTTTACAATTACATTCTCTCTGTTCAGGCTGAATATATGATCCCTTCCCCCCCTTACACGGTAAACCATGCCGTAATTTTCGAGCGTTGAAAGAGTAATAAGGCAATTCTTGGGGCTCATCCCTGACAGGCGGGCAACCTCCCTTCCGGTTATACCCATATCGCATTTACGGAGGACTCTAAGGACAGCTATATTTGACCAGGTTGAGAAGACTTCATCTAATACTTTATGAATTACCATATTATAGCCGCCATTTTTTTATTGATGATAATAAATTGTTAAATTTTCCGGGTATTATGTTAAAACAGGAATCGTTATTTTGTTACCTATAAGTAACATATGTTTCCTTTTAGCAACAATTTAATAAAGGTGATTTTAATGAGCAAGTATTATTTTATTGTTATTTAGACCTCTTATCCTAATTATTGTCCATATTTTTCTCATGTCCACTGTTTTTGCGATGTAAACAAGCCTTTTTTATCTGCCGGAGACTCATCCCCTGTCCCCTTCTTCCCGCAAGCGGGATCTTCGACTTACATTAAGAGAAGGGGCTGGGGGTTGAGTTCAAGGATGCTGCACCACACCCAAATTTCTTTGCTCGCAGAGGCCATGCCTGCGCCAAAGGCACGCAAGTCCTGCGAAAACAGCACAATGTATTTCTCAGCACGCAGCGGTCTGCGAAAACAGCACAATGTATTTCTCAGCCCGCAGGGGTCTACGAAAACAGCAGAATGTTTTTAAACAAAGGTGCCGCCCCTCTGGGGCTCTGATATAGATTCGCTTTCTCTTTTCTACAAAGGTGCCGCGGCTACGCCGCCGGGGAATGGTTCCTGCTCAGAATAAATTACGCAACTGTGCCGCGGCTCTGCCGCTGGATTCATTCCACCGGACGGTTGGAATAGAAATGCCCTATAAAGGATTTTCTATGCAGGGGTGTAGGTCCGTGTTTAATAACCGCCTCGATATGCATTTTGGTAGGATACCCCATATTCTTATGCCATCCGTAAAGGGGATATTCCTTTGCGGCATTAAGCATAATTTCATCCCTTGTAACCTTAGCAATAATGGATGCGGCGGCAATAGAGAATGATTTGGTATCCCCCTTAACCACAGCCAATGTATTAAGTTCAGTTTTAAAAGATTTATTCCCGTCAATTAGAATAATATCGGGCTTATGCTTAAGATTATCCACAGCAATGCTCATAGCCAATAATGAAGCCTGCAGGATATTAATCCTGTCAATCTCGTTATTGCCCACAATGCCAATGCCCCAGCTTAAAGCCCCTTCAATAATCTTTTCATAAAGAAGGTTTCTTTTTTTAGGCGAAAGTTTCTTGGAATCGTTAACCCCCTCAATAAATAGGTCGTTGGGAAAAACAACGGCGGCTGCAACCACTGGACCGGCCAAAGGTCCGCGCCCGGCTTCGTCAACCCCCGAAATTAAACTCACACTATCCGAAAGGAATGAGAGGTCAAAATTTTTAAGCTCGTTAAAATTCATTTAATATTCCAAAGTGTATTTTGCCATCCTTAAAAGAATCCCCCGGCGCAAGTGCAAAGCTTACGGAAAGGATGCCGAGCCCTGTTTCAATATTAATGCCCGCGCCGTACCCCATCTTAAAACCGGAAAGTTCCTGCAAAGCGCGCGAAGAATCTTCCGAGCGGAGGAAATAACCGGTATCGTAAAAAAGGAATCCGAATGAACGGGGCGCAAAGAGGAAACGGTACTCGAGATTGGTCCAAAGCATCCTGTTCCCCATAAATTGTTTTTCCCTGTATCCGCGCAGTGTATAAGCGCCGCCGAGCAGGTAATAATCCCCGGGATCCAGATTGGAGCCTTTAAGCTCCCTTGCATGAATAGAGAACGCCGTAACCTGCCGGCTGAAGAATGAATGGAAGAGAGAGATATCAATTTCGAACTTCTGCAGATTGAACGAGCCCGAAGGCGCCTGGACCTGCAGCCTTCCGGGGGAAATAGTTTTCCGCTCGAACTTATAAACATTGCCGAAGAAAATACCTTCGGAGGGGGAATAAAAATCGTCCCTCGAATCGTACTTAAGGCTTAAGCCGGTAATAAAATATGACGAATTGAAAACCGATGAAGAAACAAGATTTTCGGAAGGTATAGTTGACTGTGTAGAAATAATAACCCCCGCAGAAATAAATTCGGACGCAAGGTAATCGAGCCTTGCTTCGAGACTGCGCTGTACATAAGTAGTATCCTGTTTCCTCTGGAAGAGTGAAAGCTCAATATTAAACGGGTAGTTAAAAAGCCAAGGTTCGGAATATTTAAGCTCAAGTTCCTGGGTCTGCGCTGTTTCGGTCTGCCACCTGAAAAGGAGGGAACGCCCGGTGCCGAAAATATTACGCAGTCCGATATTAAGGAAGCCGGTAAAGTAACCGCTCTGGTTTGCCTGCGCGGCAGGCACATAACCTATAATGCCGTCGAAACTGTTAGTCTCTTTCTCTTTAATTTTAATTTTAAGTACCCCCTCATTCTTTTCGTTATAATAGAATAGGGGAGATTCAACGGGTTCAAAAAAGCGGAGACGGTTAAGGCGCGCAGGAATTTCGTTAATTTCCTTTTGGGAATAAATGCTCTTAAGCTCGAAGCGGATTGAATGCAGTATAAGCGACGCGCTTGTTTTGCTGTTCCCTTCAACCTCAATCCTATCGATAGTGCAAAGATTCTTTTTATCCACCAGCAGGTTAACCGAGGCAAGGCTTTGTCCGGCGCTCTCTTTAGAAAACAGCACCGATGAAATTTTAATTGAGGCAAAAGGATATCCCCTGTTTTCGTAATTGGCAAGAAGGGTATTAAACGCATCTTCGAGTGATGCCTTTATAAAAGGGGCACTAATTAAATAACTTAATGCGTCCGCGGCGTAGGCCGAATCGGCCGGTGTTAACCCCTTAATATTAATTTCCTTAATAAAGGTAAGCTCCCCTTCTTCGGCATTAATAATAAGGTTATAATCAGCACCGTTTTCTTCTTTTTGAAGGGATGCCGAGATTAAAGGATTGAAATACCCCTGCGAAGCAAGAAATTTTTGGATCTGGACTTTAGCGGAATCGGCAATGCCGGGGTAAACCTTCCGGCTTTTAAAAAGCTGTCCCTGCGCATTAATCTGGCTGTAAAGCCGGGCGCCGCCGGCAGAAACGGATACATTCTTAATTACCTGCGGAAAAATGGCCGCAGAAGAGAAGAAGAGAAATAAGAACAGATATTTAATAAA
>DAHYUM010000117.1 GCA_027398005.1 bacterium | reverse complement strand
GAAGCTTACGAAAAATTCAACAACGGCAAATAACAGTTATTCCGCTTTGACCTATGTTTTAAAACAGTGTGTAAGTGCAGGGCAAATAATGATAACCCTAACAACCATATGCCTTGTAATTATAAATTAAATTGCGCAGCGCATTAAAATCTATAGGGCTTTCTTGCTCTCTTCCCAATACTTATCCATTTCCTGCAGATTCGATTCGGTAATCTTAATACCTTTCTCTTTCAGCCTTTCTTCGATGTAAGTAAATCTTTTAATAAACTTTTCGTTAGTAAAGCGGAGAGCGTTTTCGGGGTTAACATTAAGATGGCGGGAATAATTGGTAAGCGCGAAAAGAATATCCCCCATTTCCTCTTCAATTTTGGCCATATCGCCCGAATCTTCTATGCTTTGCAGTTCCTCAATTTCTTCAATTACTTTTTTCCAGACATCGGATTTGTTCTCCCAATCGAATCCAACCTTTGAAGCTTTCTCTTGCAATCGGTATGCTCTTGCAAGACTTGGGAGGTTTTTGGGAATTCCGGCAAGAAGGTTCTCCCTTCCTTCTTCAAGCTTAATGGCTTCCCAGTTTTTAAGCACTTCCTTGGTATCTTCCGCTTTTACATCGCCGAAAATGTGCGGGTGTCTTCTAATAAGTTTTTCCTTAATTCCGTCAATAACTTCGTTTAATTTAAAAGTGCCCTCTTTTTCTGCAATAAGCGAATGGAAAACCACATGAAGGAGCATATCCCCCAGCTCCTTGCGCAGTTCTTCGTAATCTTTATCGTCAATGGCCTCAATAACTTCGTAGGTTTCTTCAAGGGTGTTCTGCTTTATAGAATCGTGGGTTTGTTCCCTGTCCCAGGGACATTCAACGCGCAGCCGCCTAACAATATCAACCAGTTCCTGAAAATTTTTGTCTTCCATTTAATACCCGTTTTTTGGTCTGAAAGTTAAAGATATTTGCTCTTTTTACAAAGAATTAAACGAATGGAGTGGGGTATTTTCCCTTTTACCCCCCAAATTGATATATTTGGGAGGAATAAATATGGAGAAATGAGATGTTCGAAGCAAAATTGAAAGAATTAGGAATTGAGATTCCGGAAGCCCCTAAACCATTAGCGGCTTATGTTCCGGCTAAAAAAACTGGTAATTATGTTTATACTGCGGGACAGCTTCCCTTTAAAAGCGGAAAGCTAGTATGCGAAGGAAAAGTAGGCAAAAATGTTTCGGTTGAAGAAGCCACAAAGGCGGCCGAACAGAGCGCTATAAACTGCTTAAGCGCCATTAAAACTGTTACCGGAAGCATTGATGATATTGACCAAATTGTTAAGCTTGTTGTATTTGTTAACAGCAGCGACGATTTTACCGCTCAGCCGGCAGTTGCCAACGGCGCTTCGGAACTGATGGTTAAAGTATTTGGCGAAGCGGGCAAGCATGCGCGCAGTGCCGTAGGCGTTAGCCAGCTTCCTATGAACGCTCCGGTTGAAATTGAAATGATTGTTAAACTGAAAGACTAATAAAAAGAAAGTACGTTTTATGCTTTTGAATATATTTAAATCCAAAATTCATAAGGCTGTTATAACTCAGGGGGACCTGAATTACGAAGGAAGCCTCACGGTGGATGAGAACCTTCTTGAAGCCGCCGGCATTCTTATTCACGAAAAAGTGCAGGTAGTTAATATTAATAACGGAAACCGGTTTGAAACCTATACCATTAAAGGGGAAAGGGGAAGCGGTGTAATTGGGTTGAACGGCGCCGCCGCCCGTTTGGGGCTGCCGGGGGACCGGGTTATTATTATTGCCTATGCACAAATGACCGAGGAGGAAGCTAAAAATTTTACTCCGAAAGTTGTAATTGTGGATGAAAAAAACAATATTATATCGAAACAATAATCAATTTTGGCTGTTTAAAGGTAAAATTAGAAGGCGGAAAATGAAAAAGACAATATTTTTATTCTTATTGTTCTCATGTTCATTTGTTTTCGGGCAGTTCAAAGCTGATGTTGATAAACCGCTCGATATCAAAAGCGCCATTACAAATAAAAGCAACGACAACAATGCTTTTACAAATCAGGATAACAATTCTTTCCTCGGGATTATAAATCCGGCAAATCTTTCAATGCATCACAGTTTCGGATTATCCTATGCAAGTATGGGAAGCGGGTTTATGACCCTGGGTGTCTATACAAATACCCTTCAGTATAAATTTAACGACAGGCTCCGTTTTGAAATGGATGCCAGCATTGTTAACAGTCCGGCCAATTCATTCGGCAAGGATTTTACCCAGCAGTTAAACGGAATTTATATTACAAAAGCACTGCTTAACTATAAATTATCGGATAATGCCCACATCTCGGTTGAATACCGCCAGATGCCTATGGGCTTCGGGTACGACCCGTACGGATATTCTTCTTATGGTATGTTCGGAGGCTACGGCGGGTTCGGAGGTTTCGGCGGGTACAGCCATTTCGGGTTCGGGCACGATAATTTCTGGGATGAATAGAGGATAACGATTTTTTTCTTTAAATTTATAACCGGGTTTTTCGCCCGGTTATTTTTTTTAATAAAACAACAGTGCCATTGGAATCCAGCAAAGATAAAAAAACAGAAAATAGGCCGGTTAAGGATAAAAAGAAGTCTTACCAGAACATCTTCCTGAACGTTTCAATTGTAGTGCTTTCCATATTTATCGTTTATATGGGGTATTCAATTTACGCCAAATTAAGCCGTAAAGACCTTCAGGCAGAGGAAAACGCAAAGAACAAATCCCGTTCCGAAATTATTCAGTTGGAAGTTCTTAACGGTTCGGGTGTTTCAGGTTTAACCGAAAAAGGGGCCGAATTCCTTAGAAAAAATAAGTTTGACGTTGTAAGCATGGGTAATTATGAATCGTTTGACGTGCCCGAGACGATGATTATTGACAGGACCGGTAATACGGCCAATGCCGAAGCGGTGGCAAAAGCCCTTGGCGTTAAATCGAAAATTATTCAGCAGATAAACAGCAACTATCTGCTTGACGTTACTGTTGTAATTGGTAAAGATTATTTTAACTTTGAAGCATTTAAGTGAGGAAATATGGAATCTTCTAAATTTGCCAAAATGATTACCGAACATATTCTGGCAAAAAAAGGAAAAGATATAAGGATTCTTGAAATTAAAAAGATTTCGAGCGTTGCCGATTATTTTGTTGTCTGTTCTGCTGACGTAGACAGGCAGGTTAAAGCTATTGCCGATGAAATTGATGATGAACTCTCTAAGGAAGGAATTAAATGCCTCCATAAAGAGGGGTACGAATCCTTAAACTGGGTTATTCTCGATTATTTTGACGTTATGGTGCATATCTTCAGGAATGAAGCCCGCGCCTATTACGGATTGGAAAAACTTTGGGGCGACGCACCCGTAACCGAAATTAAAGACAAGGCGGTGAAGTAGAATTGAGAAAGTATCTTAGCGAAATTTTTGAAACCCTGGCTTTACGCCTTGACTACCTGAAAGGGATAAATATAGTTTTCAATGTACCCAATAACCAGGGGCAGGGGGACTATTCCACAAACGCGGCTCTACTATTAAGCAAAATTGTTAAAAAGAATCCGCGCGAAGTAGCGAATGAAATTATTAACTCGCTTGAATACGACAAAAATAAAATTGAAAAGATAGAGATTGCAGGTCCCGGCTTTATCAATTTCTTTTTCAATAAAAATTTTATTGCCGAAATAATTAAAGAAGTAGTTTATAAAAACGAATCGTTCGGAAGATCGCAGAAATATTCTTCCAAACGGGCTTTGGTGGAATTTGTTTCTGCCAACCCGACAGGCCCTTTAACGGTAGGACACGGCCGCAATGCCGTTATCGGCGATACCGTTGCCAATATGCTTCAATGGATCGGCTATTCGGTTGATAGGGAGTATTATTTTAACAACGCAGGCAGGCAGATGCGTGTTCTGGGGGATTCGGTTAAACAGCGCTACCTTCAGATTTTAGGCAATGATATAGAATTCCCCGAGGATTACTACCAGGGGGAATATATAAAGGATATTGCACAGCAGTTGTTTGATGAATACGGCGATAAACTGGCGGGCGAGGACTGCGAAGGTTTATTTAAGGCGCGTGCCGAAAAGGAAATATTCAAGGATATTGATAAGACCTTAAAAAGAATTTCGATTGAATTCAACAACTATTTTAACGAACATACCCTTTATACCGAAGGCAAAATTGAAGGATTGCTTAACACCCTTAAAGAGAAAAATCTTTCTTACGAAAAGGAAGGGGCTGTTTGGCTTAAACTTACCGAACTGGGAAATGAAGCCGATAAGGTAATTGTTAAATCGACAGGGGAGCCTACATACCGCCTGCCCGACGTAGCATACCATATGAATAAGTTCGAAAGAAAATACGATTTAATGGTAGATCTATTCGGCTCGGACCATAACGCCACTTACCCCGATGTTCTTGCCGCGCTTAAAGCGCTTAATTACGATACTGATAAAGTTAAGGTTTTAATTCATCAGTTCGTTACTATCATGTCGGGGGGCGAAGTTGTAAAAATGTCCACCCGCAAGGCTAACTATATAACGCTTGACGAACTGATTGACGAAGTTGGCTCCGATGTAGTGCGTTATTTCTTTATAATGAGGAGCATTGCAAGCCACCTTAATTTCGACCTCGATATTGCAAAAAAGCAGTCCGATGAAAACCCGGTCTTCTATCTTCAGTACGCGCATGCCCGTATCGCTTCAATATTAAGGATGGTGAAAGAGCAGGACCTTAAAGCCGATTACGAAAACCTTAATCTGCTTGCCTCCGATGAAGAGCAGAACCTGCTAAAGAAACTCCACCTTTTTGAAGACGAAATGCTATACGCTGCCGAGAATTACGAGGCTCATAGAATTGCCAACTACCTTGAAGAACTTGCCGCACTTTTCCACAGGTTCTATACTGAATGCAGGATTATCGGCACCGAGAAAAAACTTGCCGAGGCAAGAATTGCACTCTGTATTGCAGTACAGACCGTAATGCGGAACGGGCTTTCAATACTGGGACTTAATGCCCCCGATAAAATGTAACAAAATTAAAATTACCAACGACCCGCGCAGCGGGTCTTTTTTTTGCCTTATAATCTCTTTGCCGGTTTGAACTAATAATTTATATTTTGAATATAAATTCAGGACAATTATTAATATTAAACAAAAGAAAGCCTAATGAAAAAATTACATCTTTTCCTATGCATACTTATAACCGCGGCGACACTAAATGCGCAGACACAAATTAAAACTGATTCCGTTAAAACTTCGGGCAATCCTGTATTCCCCGGCTGGTATGCCGACCCTGAAGGAACCATCTTCGGGGATGAATACTGGATTTATCCAACCTACTCCGATGATTATCTAACACCAGACAGGTCCAGGAATTTTACCCCCGAGCAGCTTAAAGCGCAGAAAAATACTATCAACAGGCAGTATTTAATACAGACTTTCTTCAACGCGTTTTCTTCGAAAGATTTAATTACATGGGAAAAACATCCGCATGTGCTGGATATTGAAGATGTAAAATGGGCGGCTTATTCAATGTGGGCCCCTGCAATAATTGAGAAAGATAATAAGTATTATCTTTTCTTCAGCGCGAACGATATCCAAAATAATAATGAATTAGGGGGCATAGGGGTTGCCGTAGCCGATAAACCCGAAGGGCCTTTTAAGGATGCATTGGGGAAACCCCTAATTGATAAATTCTATAACGGAGCCCAGCCTATTGACCAGTTTGTGTTTAAGGATATTGATGGCAGTTATTATATGTATTACGGGGGCTGGAAGCATTGCAACGTGGTTAAGCTTAGCAGCGACCTCCTTTCGACAGTGCCTTTTGATGACGGAACGAAGTTTAAGGAAATTACCCCCGAGGGATATGTGGAAGGGGCATTTATGTTCTACCGCAACGGCAAATATTATTTCATGTGGTCCGAAGGAGGATGGATGGGACCGAATTACAGCGTAGCATACGCCATTGCCGATTCGCCATTCGGGCCTTTTAAGAGAGTAGCCAAAATACTCCAGCAGGACCCTAAAGTAGCCACCGGAGCTGGGAATCATTCTGTAATTCATATCCCCGGTACAGATGAATGGTATATTGTATATCACCGCAGACCGCTGGGCGATACCGACGGAAACCACCGCCAGACCTGCATAGACCGGATGTATTTTGACGAACAGGGATTCATTAAACCGGTTAAAATAACATTTACAGGAGTGCCGGCCCGCCCGCTTAAATAATTAGTTTACACCCTTATTTCTGCCGGAATTGGCAGATGAACTAAATATATAATTAAAATTGTTCATTAATGTATGAAGCATTTAATGAACAATTTTTTTATTAATACCCCTGCTGAATTAAAAGCACACCGAGTAAAATCATTTTCCGGAAAGGATAACATTAATGGAAAAGATAACCCCGTTCCTATGGTTCAACAACCAGGCTGAAGAGGCAATTAATTTTTATGTGTCAATTTTTAAAAACTCATCGATAAAGGAAATTATTTACCATAAAAACGCCGGTCCGCAGTTAAACGAAACAATATTTACGGCATCGTTTACATTGGACGGGCAGGAGTTTATGGCAATAAATGGAGGGGATTATTTTAAATTCTCGCCTGCAGTTTCCTTTTATGTAAACTGCTATACTCAGGAGGAAGTTGATTCTCTTTGGGAAAAACTTTCTGAAGGAGGGGAGGAGATGATGTGCGGATGGGTTAAAGACCGCTACGGAATTACATGGCAGATTGTCCCTTCCATGCTTAGTTCAATTCTAAAGGGAGGAGATGATGAAATTAAAAGCAAAGTTATGAAGGCTACTTTGGAAATGAAGAAACTGGAAATTAATAAACTTTTAAATGCAGTTAATATGAAATAAAAACGGGATGATTGCTTGATTTGAACTTAAAAGAGACAAATGAATATCATTTAAAAATAATTAATAAACATTTTAAAGTTTAGTTCATTAATAACGATAATGCATACATAAGGAGTCTGGCGGCAGGGGATGAAAGAGGTGATTAAATATTGAATTCATTACATCCCGTTGGATGGATGTAAAAACAAAACAAAAGGAGAAAAAAATGAAAACTCCGGTGCATAGTATCCCTGGTAAAATGGATACATATTGGATTCAGGATGTTCACGCAATTTTAGACCAGTGGACAACATATGTAGTGCCCCTTGCCGATTTTAAGGAAGCAGTTCTTGTTAAAGGATTGAATTACGCTAAATCGCATTTGGGCAAGGCATGGATTGTAGATTCTAGTACGGCAAAAGGAGCCTTCAGCGGTGAAATACAGGACTTTATCGGCGCCGATTTATTCCCGGCATTTGCCAAGGCAGGAATAAAATATTTCATTACAATCCTTCCCAAAGAAAGCGCAGTTACAAGAATGACGGTAAAGAATTATTCTTCTAAAGTAGGCCCAAGCGGAATTAAGCTTGTTGAAGTTAACAGCGTTGACGACGCCATTGAATGGCTGAAACAGAATAAATAAATTTTCATTGGCCGGGGTTCTTAAATAGAGCCCCGGTTCGTTTTATTCATTCAGCAAGTGCGGCTGAAAGTGCGTAAATGCGTAATGCCCCGTTATCAAGAAGTATTTTTGCGCATTCCGA
Organism: bacterium; assembly: GCA_027398005.1. Lineage (GTDB taxonomy): Bacteria > Bacteroidota > Ignavibacteria > Ignavibacteriales > Melioribacteraceae > JAEXUB01. The sequence goes on along the minus strand of DAHYUM010000117.1, from coordinate 904 downwards.
TATAGTTGAACCGGTTGTCACGGAGTAACTACAATTGACAGTTCAAAAACCTCATTATTTCATTGAATTGCTATTTTTTATCGGATAAAGTTAGACTTCAAAAGAGTTACATATAATTCTTAACAAAATAGAATATTTACAATTTCAACTAAATCATTGCTGAGGCAATTATATTATACCAGAGTAGCCGAAACTACACTGTCACAATAGGTCATCGATTCTGATGATTTACTTACTGTTTTACTACAAATACGAACCTTGCAGAAGAACCAAAAAGCTCATACCCTAAAAATGTATCACCCCTTAAAATTATTCGCTTAGGAATCATCTAATGATTGAATAAGCTACTTTCTATTGAGTGTCTCAGATTAACCTGCTTATAAATTATCGTTTATACTTCTTTTCGCTATTCACATACCTTGATATCTTGTTTGATTAATTGAGAAATATGAGCTAAATTTAAATAATGCTGTTTCAACTCGAAAAGCCCTGAACGAAGAAATTAAAGTTTACATATAGATTTATGTTTCAGATCAAAAGTTAGCGGATATAAAAAATAGAGGGAATGATATCACGCGCAAAAATTTGATTTTATATAATAATCTAAATATAGGCTGGTAGATAACATTCTTAGGGTGTGTTATCCGTACGCGTATTTATTAATAGTTAGCTTGTAAATCATTTAATAAATAAATGGAGGAATCCATGTCGGAAATAAATTATAGAATACGGTTAGTCACCGGTTCACAAGAATTCGAGGTTGAAGGTGACAAAGAATTTGTATTGACCATGATTAAAGAGTATGAAAGGATTTTTTCACGCGTAGAACGCCCCGAGCCGCCAGCCGGGCTTTTGGGCCGCATACTCGCGCGCATTGAAGTGGAAAAGGGAGTCATTGCAGTAC
>DAHYUM010000116.1 GCA_027398005.1 bacterium | reverse complement strand
CGATGTTAAAATTGCGGTAAGCGCAATGAAATTGGGGGCTTTCGATTTTCTGCTTAAACCAATTGACCTTGACCAGCTTCAGTTTGTAATTAATAAGGCAATTAGCAATGTTCAGCTTAGGGCCGAAGTTGATAAACTTTATACCATTATACGCGAAGACGAACTTCCGAAGGATTTCTTCGGCAAAAGCGGCAAAATTCAGAAAATACTTTCTTCGGTTGAAAAACTTTCTAAAAGCCGCGATACAACCCTCCTCATTCAGGGGGAAAGCGGGAGCGGAAAGGAAATGTTCGCAAAATATATTCATCAGCACAGCCCCCGCAGGGATGCCGCATTCATTCAGATTAACTGTTCTACAATACCCAAGGAACTTGCTGAAAGCGAATTGTTCGGCCACGAAAAAGGGGCATTCACCGGAGCACAGCAGAAAACTAAACTTGGCAAATTTGAATTGGCCAACGGAGGAACAATTCTTCTTGATGAAATCGGGGAGCTTTCGCTTGATATGCAGGTTAAGCTTTTAAGAGTTCTTCAGGAAAAAAAATTCTACCGACTTGGGGGCGAAAAGGAAATTTCGGTTGATGTTAGGGTTATTGCGGCTACAAACAGAAATCTTGAAGATGAAATTGCGCAGGGGCGATTCAGGGAGGACCTGTATTACCGCCTTAATGTTGCCAACATTTTGGTGCCCCCTTTAAGGGAAAGGAAAGAGGACATACCTTTCCTTGCTCATTCGTTTGTTAAAGAGTTTTCGCAGAAATTCAATAAACCAATCAAAGGTATTTCAAAAGAAGCGTCTGATCTCCTACAGAATTATTACTGGAAGGGGAATATAAGGGAGTTGAGAAATGTTATGGAGCGCGCAACTCTCCTATTGGAAGAAGATGAACTGAAAGAAAGGCATATACTTCCTTTAATCGATTCGAAAGGTTCACATAAAAGCGAAGAAGATAAATTCGTACTTCAAATTCCTGCCACGGGTATTAAAATTGACATGGTCCTAAAACAATTAATTGTTAAGACTCTTCAAATTACCGGGGGAAACCAGGTCCAGGCTGCAAAAATTCTGGGACTTTCAAGGTCTAAACTGAGGTATAGAATGGAACAGCTGGGTATAGAGATAACTAGAAATTTCCAGTAGCTACTGTTTTTACGGCTTCTTTAAATGTTATAGTAAAATTGCTTCCCTGTCCTTTAATGCTTTTTGCCTCAATAATTGCGTTGTTCAGTTCGGCATATTTTTTCGATATTGCAAGCCCCAATCCGTTTCCTTCATACTTGCGCGTATATCCCATCTCTTCCTGTGTAAAAGGGGTGAACAAATTTGGCAGGTATTCTCTCGATATTCCTATTCCTGTGTCAATAATCTCTAGGCGCAGATCGTTCCCTCTCTCTGTAAGGAACATACTTATTTTCCCGTTTTCCGGTGTGTACTTAATTGCGTTATCAATTAAATTACTAATCATATGATATGCAGAAAACTTGTCAGCATAGATTTTTGTATTCTTAGCCCTGTTTATATATGAAAACTTAATCTCTTTTCTCTTTGCTTTGCCGCTATATTCGTTTATTATTTCATTTAAAATATCGTTTTCAATATCCAGCCAACTGTATTTGGCGTCAAAATTGCCGGTCTGCAGCGACGATAAATTCATTATCAAATCTATGGTTCTTATAAGCCTGTCGGCGCTGTTTTCAATAATCTGAAAACTTTCATGCAATTCGGCAGGCAGCTTGGGCTCGAATTCTTCTTTAAGAAGCGAAACGAAAGTTAATATTGAATTGACAGGGGTCCTTATCTCGTGCGAAAGGTGAGCCATAAAATAAGATTTCAGCGTATCTGCCTTTTCGGCAGTTTCCTTAGCCAAAATAATTTCCCTTTCGTATTTCTTTTTATCCGATATATCCTCAAGTACCCCTTCGTAATATGCTATATTCCCTTTTTCGTCGTATATTGCGCGTGAAGAATCGCGCACGAATATGATATCCCCGTTTTTTCTTCTTATCTCAAACTCAAAGCCTTTTGCCTCGCCGAACCGGTCAATTACTTCCTTGAAAATTTCTCTTATGCTTTGCTGAACATATGATGAGTTAATATCAACTTTCTCCATTTCCCTAAAAGAACTGTAGCCGAGCATTTTAATTAAAAAGGAATTTGCAATAAGCAATTCCCCCGATGGGGTAGAGCGGTAAACGCCTATAGGCAGGTTTTCTATTAATGCATTGTAACGTTTTAAGTTTGTAAGAAATTTCTTTTCAATTGTTCTTTTATCTGTTACATCCTTGCCCGTAATAATAATCGATTCGACCCCTTTAACCGATAGCAGATTACTGAAAAGGGCATCAATTATTCTATGCTGGTTGTTTCTTCCCGAATAGCGGAATCGGATAAGGAATGAGCTTTTTCCTCTTGAAATGTTATCGTAAAATGCATTTTTGCACCGTTCAAGGTCTGCGGTATGTATTAAATCAAAAAATTCCTTTCCAATCAGTTCCTCCGGTGTATAACCAAGCATCCTTTTTACTGATGGACTTTCATATTTGATTACCCCTCTTTTATCTACAATAGTAAACAGGTCGCTGCTGTTTTCGAGGAGTACTTTGAACTGAAGTTCCCCGTTTTTTATTATTTTTTCCGAAAAGTATTTGTCAATGGTAAGGTTAACGGCAAGTTCAATCTCGCGCAGACTCGAATAATCGAGGATATATTCGTGTGGCTGTCTAAAATCTTCAAGTTTAAGTACAGGATCCTCTTCTCCGTCGGGTATATAAATTACAGGAATGTCGAATTCTTCCCTGAAGAATTGCTTAACATTCCTGATCGGCTGCTCATTATAACGTATTGAATCGATTATAACTACAGAAGGGGAGATATGCTCTATATTAGAGAGAAAATGGTCAATAGAATTGAAGGAGTGTACCGCATAGCTTTTCAGCTTTTTAAGAACCTCCTCCATTTCCTCATATTTGCGGTTTTCGGCTACAATGGAAATAATAGTAAGAATATCTCTACCTGCCATACTAAGCTATAGTTTGTTATAAATTAGTATATTTAGAAATAACTTAGGTACGTCCGGCTGATTACATACCTTAACACTCAATCCCGATGAAAAGATATACCCAAAAATAAACTTTTTATATTAATTATCGCAAATATTAGAAAAAAAATTATTTTTTATTTGAGAAGCGAATTTTTGCCCCTTTAAACAATATTTTTTTGAAGATTTTACAAAATGGACTAAATAATATCCATAAAGACTCGATAATTGTATTAAAATAGGGCAGAAAAGGTTTAATATCGGGTTCGGTGCTAAATTTTACTCCTGAAAACCGAAAAAAAGATTAAAAATGGAAGGGGCTTTATGAGTTCAGTTGAAACCCACAAAAAAGAAACAGATGATATTCTTCAATTAGTCACCTTTTTAATAGGGAACGAAGAATTTGCCGTAGATATTCTGTACGTCCAGGAAATTAATAGAATGCTTCAAATTACCAAGGTTCCTAATGCCCCCGAGTTTGTTGAGGGGGTAGTTAATTTAAGGGGAAGAGTTATTCCTGTTATCGATCTTAGGACCAGATTAGGTTTGGCTAAAAAAGAAGCAGATAATAATACCCGTATAATAGTGATTGAAGTGGGGGGTAATACCCTCGGTTTTCTGGTAGATGCGGTTAAAGAAGTGCTTAGAATTCCCGCCTCAATAACAGAAGCGCCTCCTGAACTGGCTTCCGGCATCGATTCGGAATATATCAAATCGGTTGGCAAACTGGAAGACAGGCTCTTAATTCTTATCGACCTGGAAAAGATTTTTGTCCATCCGGGGAACGGCAATAGTTAATTATTCGGGCATGTGGCTAATATTATGCAGATATTAGCCATTTTTGTGTTTCTATTAGCTAAAATGGCTTCACTTAATCAGGCATTATTTTTGAAATTACAAACAAAAATTAAGAGTTAATATGGATTCGGAAAAAGGACTTCAGGAAAAATTAAGAATGCTGGAAAACGGTGACGCCACCGAAAAAATCGAGATTATCGATTCTTTATTGTACGAAGAAGTTACCGATGACCTTGTTGCGAAAGTTGTTTCGCAAATCGATTTTAACGATAGGGGAGTGGCTAATTCGGTTTCGATGTTCTGTATATTTAATTCTAACCCGAATATTGCCAAATATCTAATCCCTTTTGTCTCTTCCCCCGATATTTTCAAGAGAAACCTTGCCGGCGATACACTAATAAAAATGGGCTCTAAGGCGGTTCCTGCAATAATCGATTATTTTGACGACAAAAACGACGACGACCTGAAATTTATTATTGATGTTGCCGGTATGATTGGCGATCCGGCTCCTTCTCAAAAAATTCTGGACGTGCTTAAAGTTAATAAAAACGCCAATGTCATTTTGGCCTGCGTTGAAGCGCTTGGCAACCTTAAATATGAGAATTCAATTCCGCAGCTTATAAATGTCTACGATATGGACGCATTCTACAGGCCTACGGTTATTGAAGCTATGGGCAAAATCGGTTCAAAAGATGCCCTTAATTTTATGGTTCTCATGTACGATAAAGAGGATGAGATTACCAAATTTTCAATTATCGAAGGCTTGGGCAGCATTGGAGACGAAGGAACTTTCTTTTTCCTCCTTTCTGAACTTGGCAATACAACCGGGCCTCTTCTTCACGCACTTATTGGTTCTATGTATTCCCTCAAACAGCGTTACGATTTCGATATACCTTTCGACGAAAGGATGAAAAACGCCATTCTTAAAACCATTTCGGAAGGGGAACAGCAGTATAAAAAAGCTGCCGTACATCTTATTACCGCTTTCGACGACAGGGAAACAATTCAAACATGCCTTAAAATTTACGGCGAAGATATTGAACTTGACGAGACTATTAAACCTAAATTTTTCGAAAATCCCAGGCTGATTTACCCATATATTGCCGAATTGCTTAAGGATTTACCCCACAATTTGAAAGGGCTTCTTAACCTGCTTAAGGAAATTCTTGAATATGAAGCTATGATGGGGAGCATTTCTGTCTCCGGTATAGACCTGCGCGATTTTACCGATACTTTTGTTAAATGTCTCGAAAGCCCAGATGAAGAAGTAAGAAAAATTTCAATTGAGCTTTTGTTCGGACTTAATATTAATACTGCAATTTTATTCCTCGATCAGATGGTGCAGGATGACGATATCTGGAATAAACTAAAAATACTCGAATATATTGAAAATATTAACCATCCTAATGTTGATAAGGCCCTTCAGGTACTTTCGGCAGACCAGGAACAGATGATTAGCGAGAGGGCTTCTTCCGTGCTTTCGCAGAGAAATAACACACTAAACTAAAACTTATTTTTGATAGAAAATATGGCGCAAGAATCTGCTTTGTTTAACCTGAATAATTTCAACCTCAGCGCTCCTGCTAAAGGGCTGGAATTATCACAAGCTTCTTTTGAGGCATTGCGAAAATACATTTACGACAGCTGCGGAATATATTTTCAGGATAATAAAAAATACTTGCTCGAAAGCAGATTACAGAAAAGAATTGCTTTTCTTGGGCTCGATTCGTTCGATAAGTACCTCGATTATCTTAAATTCAATTCCAAAAGCTTTGAAGAGAGAAAATATTTATACGAAGCAATAACAATAAACGAAACTTTTTTCTTTCGTAACCAGCCTCAGCTCGACGCAATGTCTCAGATTATTCTACCAGAAATTATTTCTGCAAAGATGAAGCAGGGGAAAAACAAAATCCGCATCTGGAGCGCTGCAAGCTCATCCGGCGAAGAAGCCTATTCTGCCGCCATTACTATCATCGAGCTTTTGAAATTTAAATTCCCCGGCATCGAATTTGAAATTGTGGGCACCGATATTAATTACGCCGTTATTGATACCGCCCAGAAAGCTGTGTATAAAGATTATTCAATTAGAAATACTTCAGCCTATTACATAAAAAAATATTTTAAAGCCAATAACAATACCTACGAACTCGATCCTTCAATTAAGAATATGGTTAATTTCAGGCTTCTTAACCTTTTCGACGATATGAGCATGAAGGCTATGACCAATTTCGACCTTATATTCTGCGCCAATGTACTTATTTATTTTGATAACGCATCTAAAATCAGGGTTGTTAATCATCTTTATAATTCCTTAAATAAGGGAGGATATCTGTTTATCGGTTATTCCGAAACCTTACACGGAATTTCGAAAGCTTTCAAACTTGTCAGCTTTCCTAAAACGATTGGATATAAAAAGGAGTAAATAGAAAGTATGAAAAAAGTAATACTTGTGGCCGATGATTCTCCCACGATTAGGAAATTTGTTTCTTTCGCTCTCAGTATGAAGGGATTCGAAATCGTGTCTGCCTCCGACGGCATGGAAGCGCTTGAAAAGCTTCCCGGCGGTAAAATTGACCTGGTTATTACCGATTTGAATATGCCCAATATCGACGGATTCGAGCTTATCAAATCCATTAGAGGAAACGATGAATTCAAGGATATTCCAATCATTATCCTTTCATCGTTAAGCAATAGTGAAGAAATTGAAAAAGGCATGCGGTGCGGCGCTAACTCGTACCTTGTTAAACCCTTTGAACCGCAGCGCATTTTATATGAAGTTTCAAAATATTTGAATTAAGGAGAAAACCATGGATCTTAAATTCCTAGTAGTCGATGACTCAGTTACAATGAGAAGAATTGTCTCTAATTCCCTTAAAAACCTCGGCTTCGAAAATTTTGTTGAGGCAGGGGACGGCAAAGAGGCTTTAACTATTCTCACAAGTGACAGCTCGATTAATTTTGTAATTACCGACTGGAACATGCCGGTTATGACGGGCCTTGAACTTATTAAAGCTATCCGGTCGGATGCGGCTTTAAGCAAACTTCCTGTGCTTATGGTTACTACAAGAGGCGTTAAGGATGATATTATTGAAGCCTTGAACGCTAAAGTTAATAATTACATTGTAAAACCCTTTACTCCGCAGGTACTTAAAGAAAAAATTGAACAATGTCTTGCATCCGCTTAAAATTTGGAGAAGAAAATGAAGCATAGCGAAAATCTTGTACAACTTTTCGACCGTCTTAACGAACTTAAATATCTTTTTCATTACGGTCAGAAAATTATTCCTATCATTCAAAGTCTTATCGACTTTATGAAGGATACGGTCCCAATGCTCGAAAATATTAACTCCTCCATTTCCGATAGCGCGAGCAAAATTCCTAAAGCACAAAATCAGATTCACGATGTTACTTCGGCTACCGAAATGGCCACAATTGAAATTATGGATATTGTGGATGTTATTTCGAACGATATTTCGAAAATTGAGGACGAGATAAGCACTCTTATTGCTAAAGAGGAAAGGAAAAAAGAAATATTCACCAAACTAAGAATTATGTTCGGCGGAAATGCCGAAGCTGTTGCTCTTTTGGAAGAATTGGATAAGGAAACTGCCATTTTCAACCAGCTGAGCCAGATTCTTGCTACCGTACAGAAAACAAAGAGCGATGCATATAATATTACTATTGCACTGCAGGTTCAGGATATTACCACACAGCAGCTTGCCGCCGTTAATCACCTTATTACTTCCGTTCAGCAGAGGCTTTCGAACCTTGTCCTTGAAATTGATGAAACAGATATCGATGTTAAGGATAGGAAAAAAATCGTTATTCCCGATGAGGAAACTTTTAACGCCGAAGCTAAATACGACAAAGACGATTCAAGACAGAAATTAGCCGATCAATTACTTAATAAAACGTCGCAAGACGAAATTGACAAATTATTTTCATAATTATGGCCGAAGACAACACATATTTGATGCTCAGCGATCCCGAAATGAAGGAGATCGTGGATAGTTTCATCGTTGAAACTAAAGAACTTCTTGAAAAACTTGATCTCGATCTTGTTGAACTTGAAAGAAACTCTAGCGATGTTGAACTGCTTAACCAGATATTCAGGGCTTTCCATACCATTAAAGGCACTTCCGGGTTTTTGGGACTTGAAAAACTGCAGGCCGTTACGCACAGAAGCGAGGATATATTAAATAAACTGCGGAAAGGGGAAGTTCTTCTTAACACCCAGATAATGGATTCCATTCTGATGGCTTTCGATACAATTAAAGCCCTTCTTTACGCTATTGAGGTAAATAAAAATGAAGATATACCTACCGATAGCGTAGTTGAATTCCTTAATGCTACAATTGAAAGCATTGAAGGGAAGGGGGCTCAAACAGAGCCTGCCGCCGAACCGGAAGCCAAACCGGCTGAAACGGAGAAACCGGCATCCAAAAAGGGGAAAAAGAAGAAGGCCAAAAACGGTGAAAAAACAGAAGAAACCGGCACTCCTGCTGCAGAAGAAAAACCGGCTGAAGCAGCCCCTGCCAAAGTTGAAATTAATGAAGCTCATCCTATTGAACAGGTTCCCCTAGATAATCCGCAGAAATTTAACCTTGCCGAACAAAAAGCAAAGGATGCCGTCTCGAACCTGACAACCGAGAAGAAAGGGGATAATTCAATACGCGTTGACGTGGAAAGGCTTGAGGATCTCCCGGAACACCGGGAGGTCGGTGACGAACGTTGGCAATCCAAGAGCGGCCGCTTCCAGCGCCGTCATCCCGAAGCCTTCCGATGCGGGGAGCGTGATGTATGCAGTGGCAGCATTGTAAAGCAGGTTAAG
>DAHYUM010000115.1 GCA_027398005.1 bacterium | reverse complement strand
CGATGAGGAAGTAATTAAAAGAAGATTAAGAATTTACCACGAAACTACTAAACCGGTGCTGGATTATTATAAAGGGACTAAAAATTCATTTACCGTTGACGGCACACTGCCTATTGAAAAGGTGACAGAAAATATTCTGGCTAACCTCAGCTAGATTTTTCGACGGTTCTTTTCTTAAGGGTTACTTTATAAGCCTTACCGTCGTCTATTTTTATAATTTTTGCTTCGTGCCTCTTTACAAGCTCGTAATTGTGAGTGGCAAATATAACAGAAGTACCCTGACTGTTTATTTTCTTCAGTATTCCAAGTATCTCTTCTGCAGTCTGGGGGTCAAGGTTTCCGGTCGGCTCGTCTGCCAGAATTAGGGAAGGTTCGTTTATAATTGCCCTTGCAATGGCAATCCTCTGTTTTTCCCCTCCCGAAAGTTCGTGAAGCATATTGTTCTGTTTATGTGCAAGCCCCACTTCGGTTAATGCGTGTACTACCTTTCTTTTTATTACTTTCGAAGGGGTATTGGTCACTTTAAGAACAAAGGCAACGTTTTCATAAACGTTCCTGTCGCTTAAAAGCTTAAAATCCTGAAAAATCACCCCGAGCTTCCTTCTCAGTTGCGGAATCATCGAAGGGGTAATTTTATCCGATGCATAATCATAAAATTTAACATAGCCCGATTCTGGAATTAAGTTCATGAAAATCATCTGCAGAAGAGTGGTTTTGCCGGCGCCGCTGCGCCCTATAAGGAATATGAAATCCCCCACGGCTACGTCTATGTTCAAATCGGAAAATAGTGGCTGATTGGGAAAGGAAAAATCAACGTGGTTGAATGAGAGCATAACCTACCTCTTCTTTTTTAGTACAAACTGTGCGCGGAGCGATTTAGGTGTTGCCTTCTCGAATGAAAAAGCATCAAAACAATCGGCTACATAAAGCCCCGCTTCATCAATTAAATCGAAATACGTCTCAAATTTATGAATTTTCTGGATATGTGTCTCGGTAAATATTTCGCCCCCCGGCACCGTAATTTCAAATTCGTTGTAGTGAATCATTTCTTCCCTGTCGTACCGGCTCTTTTGGACGAAAGAAATACCTTTAACGCTTCCCTTCCGGTTTAAGTGTTTTTCGTAGCGGCGGCTGTTCTTTTCAAGGCTCGCGTCGAATGTGAATACGGTATCTTCATCCGATACGGCGCAGACCTCGGTAAAAAGTTTCATCAAATCGGCTTCGGTTAAAAGATAATTTACCGAATCGAACGTGGAATAGATAATGTCGAACTTATTCTTAAACGGGAAATGCCTCATATCGCAGCAGACTTTATAAATTCCCTCATCCCCTGCCTTGGCAAGCATTTCCCTGCTGTAATCGGTTAAAATAATTGAAGGGAAATATTCATTTAAATGACCTGCAATTGCCCCAACTCCACCTCCCAGTTCAAGTATTCTTTCATCTGACGAGGCAAAATTCCTGAAAAGGGCAAAAAGATATTCCGCCCAGTCCTTATAATCTATCTTCCTCATTAAGTAGGCGTAAATTTCGGCCAGAACGGAATACCGGGGCTGTTCCATATTATTTGCTGTTTCTATTCTTTAAAATAGTTTTTGCCCAGTAATAAGCATTAACCATGCTGGTTTCATCGGCAATATTTTTCCATGCTATAGCGTAGGCAGTGCATGGTCAGGCGAGGTTCTAATAATCGGAAGCCCGCATGTATAATTAACACCCGAACTGAAATTCATCATTTTAAATGGAATAAGCACCTGGTCGTGGTACATACCTATGGTACAGTCAAATTCCCTGAACATTTCCATTCCATAGAAGGCATCGGGCACAAAGGGACCGGCGGCAGTTTTATTTTTCCTTATAGCCGGAACAATTTCCTCTTTTTCCTCTTTCCCGATAACTCCGTTTTCCCCCGCATGCGGATTCAAACCTAAAAGCGCAATCTTAGGCGAAGCTATTTTAAAATCCTTTTTAAGGGAAGCTCCCACCGTTTTAATTAGCGCGTTAAGGTTTTCTTTTTTAATCTTTTTCGATACATCTTTAAGAGGAGTATGGATTGTAGCCAGGGCGCATTTCATATCCTCCGATAAAAACATCATCGCGTAATCATCTGCAAGGCACCATTCGGCAAGCATTTCGGTATGCCCCGGGTATTTAATGCCAGCATCCTTTAATGCTTCTTTCGAAATTGGAGCCGTAATTAGTGCGGCATTATCGAACATCATAACTATTTCGAATGCTATCTTGAGCGCATCGAATGCCCCCTGCCCCGAAGATTTTGTGGGTTTGCCTATTTTAACCGGCACCGTGCCCGAATCAATTACATCTATCACATCGGCATCGGGACTTATTTCGAGCGGATTATTTATCAGCCTGAAATCGCACTCCGTAGGAAATTTTTCAACTGCATCGTAAAATACGTTCCCCGGGCATACGAAGATAATTTTGTTCTTATCGCTTCTAATTCTGTTAAAGGTCTTAATTGAAATTTCGGGGCCTACCCCGTTTACGTCGCCGCTTGTAAAAATAAAATAGTTCATTTATTGCCTTATAATAAAATTGCCTTTGCCGTTTGTATCTTCAAAATCGAATTTTCTTTTCAGATTATCGTAGTACCAAGTTTCAACAACGCCGTATTTACCGTTATAATTTCTCTCAATACGGGTAGGTTTTCCAAACCGTAAATATACCCGCCCGCGGTCTGTTTCAATGCCGTTGCGCTGGTTGTTATAGGAAAAATTCATTATGGCATAATCGGCACGCGTGTAAAACTCATTCATAAGAGGGTTATATCCAACCGAATCGGTCTTTGTTATCCTGGCCCAAACCGTCTTAAGGGCCTTATATCTTTCGGATGAAGTGTGGGAATATATATAGTCTATCTGATTGTCATTAGTTATTACTTTAAGCAGATTTACCGCCATGTCAATATCGTTAAGGACAAACGGCTTATCGTGCCATACTACCGAAATATTATAAATTGTCCTCTTCTTGTTCTGTTCTAATACCGCCTGAAGTTCCCCTTCGTCAACACTCTTAGGCAGTTCAACGGGAATATAGCCGGCCGTCTTTCCGTTTCCGGGAATTAGGCTTACTTCAATTTCCCCCTCTTTCTGTTTAATAGTGCAGGTTTCATTCGGAATGGAATTAATAATCGTATCTTTTAACTGAACTCCGTTCTGCTCAATTAGAATTTTCGACTGAGAAAGGGAATCGGGCACTGGCACAAGCAGAGTATATTTTTTGCCGTCGTACGGAATCGTATTACCCATATTAACCAAAATGTAGTTCCCTATAGAACCTGTATTTTCAACCACAATCGGTCTGGCCTTTTTATCGCCGTTGGCAAGGTCTACCGTAAATTCCTTTATGGGCATCGGTATGCTGGCGTTGTCTCTTTTAAGTGAAGGCTTAACAGTAAAAACCGAGCCATTCAGCTTAAAAGAAATTAAATTCTGTACATATGCATCGCGCCTTAGTGTTTCATTAAATCCGGTAACGGCTACATTCTGCGTAACTGACTGGCGTTCGATAAGTTTATCGCCGTCATAAATTTCGCACGAAAATTCTGTGCCCGAGACATAAACCGAATCGTTCTTTTCAAATATCAGCTGGTCGTAAGGTATACGCAGGGAAAGATAAAGCTGGTAGCTGTTTCGTGAGGTCTGAATTACATCAGCCTCAACCCTGCCGTTAATATCGGCGCGCGGGCGAGGCTGCGAAAAAATACCCCCGGTAAAAAGAATAAATAGTGATAAAAGTAAAGTTATCCTGATCACTTAACACTTTTTAATTATTCATGCTTACAAGAAATTCTTTATTATTCTTTGTACCTCTCATCTTATCAAGCAGAAATTCCATAGCTTCTATTGAATCGAATTCGCTCAATATCTTTCTCAAAATCCAAATCTTGTTCAACTCGTCCTCTTTCAACAGAAGTTCTTCTTTTCTGGTACCCGACTTGTTAACGTCAATGGCAGGGAAAATTCTTCTATCGGCAAGGTCTCTGTTGAGCACTAATTCCATATTGCCGGTGCCCTTGAATTCTTCGAAAATAACTTCGTCCATCCTGCTTCCGGTATCGATAAGTGCGGTGGCAATAATTGTAAGGCTTCCGCCGTCTTCGGTATTACGGGCCGCACCGAAAAATCTTTTCGGTTTGTGAAGCGCGTTCGAATCGACACCGCCGGAAAGGATTCTACCGCTGTGCGGTATTACTGTATTATGGGCGCGGGCAAGACGGGTTATACTATCGAGAAGTATTACGACATCTTCGCCTGCTTCAACAAGCCTTTTTGCCTTTTCAATTACCATATTGGCAACCTGAACATGCCTTTCTGCAGGCTCGTCGAATGTTGAGGAGATTACCTCTGCCTGAACAGTCCTCTGCATATCGGTTACTTCTTCAGGACGCTCGTCTATAAGCAGTATTATTAATTTTATTTCTGGATGGTTCCTTGTTATCGAATTCGCAATTTTCTGGAGAATGATTGTCTTACCGCTCTTTGGTGGCGATACAATCAAACCTCTCTGCCCTTTGCCGACGGGTGAAAGCATATCCATAACACGCATTGTATATTCACCCGGAGAGGATTCGAGCTTAACTTTCTTTGTAGGATATAAAGGCGTAAGGTTATCGAATAATGTTCTGCCTCGGATAGCTTCGGGGTCCTTACCGTTGCAAGCTTCAACACGAAGAAGCGCGAAGAAACGCTCCCCTTCTTTCGGAGGGCGGACCTGTCCGCTTACAAAATCTCCGGTTCTTAAACCGAACCTTTTAATCTGCGATGGTGACACATAAATATCGTCGGGAGAAGGAAGATAGTTATAATCGGATGATCTTAAAAAACCGTAGCCGTCAGCCAGAACTTCGAGCACCCCTTTCGAAAAAGTAAGCCCGTCTTTCTGAGTCTGTGCTTCCAGAATTTTAAAAATCAATTCCTGTTTTCTTAAATCAGTATAACCCTGAATTTCATATTCCTTGGCAATCTGATATAAATCGACGATTTTTTTAGATTGCAGATCTGAGATATCCATTGGCATAATAATAAATCCGTTTTATTTGAATAATATTTTAATTACTTGTTTATTTAACGTTTTGGTGCTTTCTCGAGGATATTAATGAACTTGATTTAGTTAGAAGTTTCAAGAGGCTATATCCAAAATAGTTTTAATCAAGCCAATTGTCAAGCATTTTTGCTTATTTTTTCCTTCAATTGGCCAAGCATATACATGCTTCCTAAAACCACAAGGCATTCCTCTTTCCCCCTTTTTTCAAACCCTGAAACAAGCTTTTCCGGTTCGGCAAGGGGCTTGCTTCTTATGCCGAGTTCCCGGCATAATTTCATTAATTCTTCTATTGTCATTGCCCTTTCGTTATTTACGGTTGTACAGTAAAAATCGGTAAAGTAGGGTACAAGCATAGTAAGCATTTCGAATACCGCTTTATCTTTAAGAGCCGTAAAAACTATGCTTCTTTTTTTATACTTTTTGTAAACTTTTTTAAACTCGTTGAGAAAGATTCCCACCCCTTCCGGGTTATGTGCCGAATCGAATATTATTCTCGGGTTCTCGCTGTATATTTCGTACCTTCCCTGAATCCCAGTGTTTACAACCACATTAGCTATTCCGCGGCTTATAATGTTCTGGTCTTCTTCATCCATTACGGTTGAAAAGGTCTTTACCGCAAGCGCGGCATTAAAAAGCTGGTGCCTCCCCTGCAGAGGAGTGGAATAAATAGTGAATTCCTTTTTATTAAGCTTTAATCTTAAATAATCGTCATTAACAGTAATAAAATCCTTTAGAAAATACTTACTGCAATTCTTCTCATCGGCCTGCCTGCCAATTACTTCTTCCGCTTCGGGGGGCATAATGCCCACAAAGACTTTCGAATCGGGCTTTATTATGCCCGCCTTTTCGAAGGCTATCTGCGCAATAGTATCGCCTAAAAAGGAAGTATGTTCCAGGCTGATGGTGGTAATTGCGGAAGCTAGAGGCAATATTGCATTGGTGGCATCAAGCCTTCCCCCAAGTCCTGTTTCAATCACCCCGTATTCAACTCCACTATCCGAAAAATATTTAAACGCCATGCCGGTTGTAACTTCAAAAAATGTAAGGGAGTGTTCTTCTATAAATGCTATATTTTCTTCAACAAACGATGCTATGTATCCGTCGCTTATCTGCTCCCTGCCTACCCTTATCCTTTCGTTGAATTTAACAAAATGAGGGGATGTATATAAACCCGTCTTAATCCCCTTTTCCATAAGCATACTGGCAATAAATGAGACTGTACTTCCCTTTCCGTTGGAACCGGCTATATGGAAAGATTTAAAGTTATTCTGCGGGTTCCCCAAATGCTCAAGAAACGCTTTAATATTATCGAGGCCTAATTTAATTCCGAACTGATGAAGAGAATAGAGTTTATCTAAAACCTTTTTAATTTCCATAACTATAACTGATATGAAGCAATAATCTCTTTAATTTCTTTTATATTTATTTTTTCGCAGTATTCGGTCAAACCATTAATAATTTCTATACCGGCATTGGGGTTAACAAAATTTACCGTACCAAGTTCAACAGCGGCAGCACCGGCAATCATAAATTCCACGGCATCCTGCCAGTTCATTATTCCGCCTATGCCGATAATAGGTATATCCACATTACGGCTTATTTCGAGAACCTTTGCGAGCGCTACAGGCTTAATTGCAGGCCCCGATAAACCTCCCGTTATGTTCTTTATCTTCGGCTTCTTTGTCCATATATTGAACGCAGTGCCTACAAGAGTGTTTATTGCAGAAACGGCGTCGGCCCCTTCCGATTTAACGATTTTTGCGAAATCGGATATTCTTGAAACATTGGGGGATAATTTTATTATAACTGGTTTATTTGTAGCTCCCCTTACCCGGCCTGTTATAGTACCAACAGCCGATGGATTATGGCCGAATTCGAGCCCCCCATCCTTTACATTCGGGCATGAAACATTTATTTCGAAGGCTTTAATTGCATCTTCTTCGGTTAAGATTCTTGTGCATTCAACATATTCTTCAACCGAACTTGCCGCTATGTTGCAGATTACCGTTGAATTAACTTCCTTGAGAAATGGTATTTTGGAATTAATAAATTCCTCTACCCCCACATTAGCCAACCCTATCGCGTTAAGCATGCCCCCGTGCGTCTCAACTATTCTCTGGGGCGGGTTTCCCTTGCGCGGCTTAAGCGAAATTGATTTTGTTACAATTCCACCTATCTTGCTCAAATCGGTAAATTGCGATATTTCGTTTCCGTATCCAACGGTTCCCGATGCGAGGAGAACAGGATTCTTAAGTTCAAGCGAACCTATTTTTACTTTTAAATTTATTCCGCTCATAATATTATATCCTTAGCATTAAAAACGGGACCGTCTTTGCAAACCAGGTAATATTTTTCCTCATTCGCGGCCGGCATCGGGCATCCCTGGCAAATTCCAAATCCGCATGCCATTGCCGATTCGGTTGATACCTGACAGCTGAAATTATTCTCCATGCAGAACTGCTTTAGGGCTTTTAACATGGCATTGGGGCCGCAAGCAAAAAACTGCACCTTGCCCCCGGTGAATTTATCTTTAATCCTTTCAGCCAGCTGAACAACCGTCCCTTTAAATCCGTTCGAGCCGTCATCTGTTGATATATAAATATTCTTCATTCCGTAGGTAATAATCTGTGCTTCGCTTCTTCCCCCTACAAGGCATATTACCTTTTTCTTCTTAAGCCTGCTGAGAAGAAACGGAAAGGGCGCGGCTCCTATTCCTCCGGCTACAATAACTGCGGTATCAAACTCGATACCGGTATTAAAGCCGTTCCCCAGGGGGCCTAGTATATTAAGCTTATCCCCTTTCTTCTTGCATCCGAGAATGCTGGTCCCTTCGCCTTGAATATCGAACATGAAAAAGAGATGCTCCCCTTTTACTTCGCAGATGCTGAAAGGCCTGCGCAACAGGGGGAAATTGGTCTCGGATACTTTAATGTTGCAGAATTGCCCCGGTTCGGCTTTTGAAGCAATTCCGGGCGCGTGAACTTTAATAAGGTTTGTATTGGAGCCGTACTTTTTAACAGTAACAACTTCCGCTATTTCGGTTAACAATTTATTATCTCAAAGATTGGTTTTCGGAACGTTTTAAGGTTATGCAATATAATAATTTTATAATTACCTAAAAATTTATTTAAGCAGTTTTTTCTCAACCTCGGTTATTTTATCAAGCCTTCTCTGGTGCCTTTCCCCTAAAAATTTGCTGTTTAACCAGGTATTTGTAATCGATTTTATTGTTTCAATTCCCAATGCCATTGCCCCTACAACCATTATATTGGCGTTATTATGCTCGCGCGAACTCTTTGCCGAAAATTCGTTGTAACAGGTGGCCGCTCTAATACCGGGGAACTTATTTGCGGCTATTGCCGATGGAATTCCGGTAGCGTCTATTAAAATAGCTGCGCAGGCTTCCTTGTTTATTATTTTAGCCGCGGCTATAAAAGCAAAATCGGGGTAATCGCAGGAATCTTCGCTGTTGGTGCCTATATCCAAAACTTCGTAGCCTTTTTCTTTTAAAAGCTTAATAATTACTTTCTTTGCGTTATAGCCCGTGTGGTCGCCGCCTACTACTATTTTGCTAAATTCCTTTCCGTTTCCGCCGCATCCTGCAGCTTCCGCCGCCGCCGTTGGC
>DAHYUM010000114.1 GCA_027398005.1 bacterium | reverse complement strand
CAAAAACCATATTGTTTGTGCCCTGGGCATACGAAGACGGAACAACCTGGGTCCCCGGCTATTCCGACACATACGAAGTAATGCAGAAGAAAATATTTGATACCTGCATGGGGTGGGCGGGGGAATTAAATATGATTCCGGCCCCCGTAGGGTGGGCTTTTAATGAAGTAATGAAGACAAATAAACAGCTTCACTATCTTTATTCAACCGATTCGAGCCACCCTTCGCAGAAAGGCTCGTACCTGATGGGATGTGTTTTTTATAAAACTATTTTTAATGAATCATGCAAAGGCAACAGCTACTATGGCCTCTTAAGCAGGGATGAGGCGGAATATTTCCAGAAAACCGCCTCTGAATTGGTGCTTGAATAAAAAAAAGAGCGGCATTTAAATGCCGCTCCTTAAAATCATTCAATTTTATAATTCCTAAAACAACGTGCTTAGTACATAAGGCGCGGTACCCGTAGAGCTTTGCACTAAAATCTGCCCCCCCGTTGTAAGGTAATAAGCTATTCTCGATGCGTCAACAATTGAAAACCTGTATGATGAAAGTTCCTGAACAGCTTCGGCTACCTGCGGCGAGCCATCCATCATGCTGAATGAGGTCTTATATATTGTGCCGTCTGTTTTAATAAACATGGGGCTGAAATAGAGCTCTGCACCAGCAGAAAAGGCATAAGGGGTGGCAATACCGGGAACCACTCCATCCATCAAATGCCCCCAGGCATAAACAGAGCCATCCTGCCTTTTAGCAATATTATAGTTATCCCCGGCATCAATTGATGTAGCGGGGGATGCCCCTATAACCAGTGTTGGCGATGCATATTTTTCATCATTCTGCCAGCTTATAACGCCCCAGTTATATACATTACCGGATGAATTTAATGCCAGCCCCTGACTTGTCCCGGCCGAAATAGAGGCTATACTTGAAAGCCCTTGAATAATCTGAGGGGTGCCGCCTGTATAAATGCCGTACAAAGAAGCGCCGCCATTGCCCCAGCTCCAAACCCTTCCGCTCTGATCCAATGCAAGAAAGAACTGCGTTGTACCATCCCCTCCGGCGGCTATATCGGTAATTATACTGCCGGCAAATGAAGACATTTGGGTAAACTGCAAAGCCGAGTCCGGTTTGCCTGTTGAAAAATTCATATTAATTGTAAAAATCTTGCCGGTATTATCCAGCGCAATAGCCTCATAATTGCCGGCCGCCGTATTTGCTGGTCCGGCCGCAATTTTGCGAATGTTGCTAAGGCCTGCTACTTTATAATGAGCCAGAGAAGTGCCGTAGGCGCTATTCTGTACAAATACAGTATAGACTGTACTAATATTGGAAAGATATAGAGCGTAATTACCATTCCCCTTAATATCATTTACCTTTGTGGGGTTAGTTGTACCTCCGTTGTTGCCCCCGCTATTATCCCCCGATGAAGTATCGGCAGGATTATCCGATTTTTGACAGGCAGTAAACAACAGCATTGCTGTTATTATAAATACAGCAAACCTATTTAATACTTTTGCCACTGGCATATAGCACTCCTTTGGTTGTTTTCTTTAAATTTTAATTTATTAGGGCTTGAGTAAATGTACGTGACAAAAAATTCTGTTGCAAGTGAATTTTTTATACCTACTATTGGCTAATAAATAATTAAAGGGCTGAATAATTACCGGCAGAGCGGGTGCAATAAGCAATTTAATTTGCTATTTTAAATAAGTACTTAAAATTAAGGAGCAACAATGGCAAAACAGCAAGAAGAACTTTTTACCGCGGGCGCAATAGCTAAAAACCTCGCGGCATCGCCGGCGGCAGTAAAAAAAGCAATTACCGAACTGAAGATTGTGCCGGCCGCAAAAAAAGGGGCTTGCACCTATTATTCCCCCGACGCGGTAGCAAAAATTAAAAAGGCGATTAAATAATTCCGCGTAAATAAGAGAGATGCCTTTAAGGTGTCTCTTTATTTATTATTTACAAGCGCCTTGCTATAGAGGGCTGTAAGCCTTCCGGTAAAAATTTCGGCGCTGAACATTTTAAGTACCCTTTTCCTCCCCTCTTTGCCGAAATCAATCCTCTTTTGAAAATCTTTTACAAGCATACCGGTTTTGTTAAATAAGTCTTCTCCGCTCCCCGCATTAAAAAGAATAGAAGTAACCCCTTCAACGGCAATATCAAGAACCCCGTCTGAATTTGAGCATACTGTAGGCCTCTCCATGCTCATTGCCTCTACAAGAGCCAGGCCGAAAGCCTCGGCGTGCGATGGGAACAAATAAATATCCATTGCGGCAAGAATTTCCGGAATATCCTTCCTGAATCCGGTAAAAATAATTTTTTCTTTCAGGCCGTAATCATAGGCCATTTTTTTAATGCTGTCTGCATATTCCTCTTCCCCCCGGCTTGCTTCCCCAACAATCATAAATCGAATATCCGGATGAATTTTTGCCAATTCATTTGCGGCATAGAGAAACTCCTCGTGCCCTTTACCGGGGCTGAATCTTCCGGTCATTCCAATTACAAGTTCCTCCTCCTTAATTCCGAATTCATTCCTTACCATATTCTTATCGGTTTTTGCCGGGTCAAAACGGAAAGTATCAATAGAATCGTGCAGAAGTTCAATCTTTTCAACCGGAAGGGGAGTTGTTTCGGCTAGGTTCCTTTTTATAACTCCGCTTATTGCAAGCGCCATATTAACCCGGCTGTAGAGCATTCTATGGAAAATATCTTTCTTGCTTATGCCCGAGCCGACATGTTTTGTAAGAAGCAGAGGCGCTCTGCATAATGCCAGCCTTAGCGCGGGCACTAGGTACCATAAATCTTTCGAGGCCTCCGCATGAATAATATCGTAATTATTATTTTTAAAGAGCGATGCCATTTTATAAATACCCGGAAGGTTAATCCTTTTCCTGTTTACCTTACGGCATACAATACCCTCTTTATGGGCTTCCATTGCAAGTCTTGAACCGCTGTAAGTCAATATCTCAGTCTGGTGCCCTGCAACTATTAAGAGTTTTGCCGTATGGAGGGTGTACATCTCTAGCCCCCCCCAGCTAAGCGATAAACAGGTTTGAAGAACCTTCATAATTACCTCGTAATGCAAAAATAGGCCGCTTTTTGCGGTGAATATTATACCCGTTAAAAGGATGATAAATTAAAATCAGAAAGATTTTTCAGGGGAGTAAATTATCTAAATAATTAAACTTATTCCAATTTGAGGCATTAAAATAAACCGGGGTGGTAAAAAGACGCTTCTGCAGGGCAAAAAAGAAGTATTTGAATTTTGCAAAAAAAAACCGATAATTAATAAATAAATATAGCATGATGATACCTTAGACTTTGGCTTTATTAATAACAAACGGTTTATTAAAGCGGAGTTAAAATGAAACAGGTCAGTTACGAAGAAGGATTCAAAGAGTTTTTCAATTTAACGCAAGACCTTTTATGCATAAGCAATACCGAAGGTATTTTCTTAAGGCTTAACCCTGAATGGGAAAGGACATTAGGCTATACCCTAAAGGAACTTGAGGGGAAGAACTTTCTTGATTTTATCCATCCCGAAGACCTGCCCGCAACCCGGAGTGCATTAAATGAACTTACCAAAGGAAGACCTGTATTTAATTTCTCCAACAGGTACAGGTGCAAAAACGGGGAATATAAATGGATTGAATGGCGTTCAAAGGCCGAAGGCGGCCTTATTTATGCCGCCGCAAGGGATATTACGGAACATAAAAAGATTGAGAACGAACTATTTGAATCGAGACAGATGCTCCAGACTGTATTCGACCATATACCCCAAAGGGTTTTTTGGAAAGATAAAGAATTAAGATATTTGGGATGCAACAAACAATTTGCCTCCGATGCCGGACTTGAAAACACTGAAGAAATAACAGGCAAAACCGATTTTGATTTAAGCTGGAAGGAGAACGCAAATTTTTACCGTAAAGACGATAAGGAAGTAATTGATTCAAATACACTAAAACTGAACTATGAAGAGCTTCAGGATACTCCCTCGGGTAAAAGATGGCTCCGTACAAATAAAATTCCGCTTCAAGATAAGGAAGGGAATATTATCGGGCTGCTGGGCACATACGAGGATATAACCGAATTAAAGAAAAAAGAAAAGGATCTGATAGAAAGCGAAGAGAAGTATAAATCCCTGTTTCATAATAATCATTTAGCGGCGCTATTAATAAGGCCGGAGGACGGCGCAATAATTGACGCAAACCCGGCCGCATGCGGCTTTTACGGGTGGACACTGGAAGAGATTACCTCAATGAAAATTGCGCAGATTGCCGGCATTACCGATAAGGAAATGTTTGAGATTAGGGACTTGGTGGACAGCGGAGCAATGCAGCATTTCGATTTAAAACATAAGCTTGCAAACGGAAGTGTAAAGGATGTAGAAGTATCCAGCGCGCCTATTGTTGTTGGAGGCAGGAGGCTGTTTTACTCAATAGTCTATGATATTACGGAAAGGAAGAATTTTGAAAGGGAGCTTAAACTTAAAAACGAACAGCTCGAAAAAATAGATAAAGAGAAAAACCGTTTCTTTTCAATTCTTGCGCACGACCTAAAAAGCCCGTTCCAGGGTTTTATAGGGCTTACCGAACTGATGTCGGAAGAAGTAGGCAAATTTACTCTTGTACAGCTATCAAGTTTAAGCAGGGATATGCACAAATCTGCAAACAACCTTTTAAAGCTTCTTTTGAATCTTTTGAACTGGGCCCAGATACAGGAGGGCACAATTGAATACAACCCCGTTCCCTGCTCCCTTCTGGAACAGGCAAATCAGGGGGTGGATGCTCTTAGTTCGAAAGCTCAGCTGAAAGAGGTTGAAGTAATTAACGAGATTAGCGAAAAATTGAGAATAAATGCAGATGAAAAGATGATAAATTCGGTATTCAGGAATCTCCTTTCGAACGCAATAAAATTCACGCCGCGCGGGGGACGGGTAATCATCGGCTCGAAGGAAACTGCCGGCAATATGGTTGAGATTACAGTGACCGATAACGGAATAGGGATACCGGAGGATATAATAGGCAGGCTCTTTAGAATTGAGGAAAAAGTAGGGCGCCAGGGCACCGAAGGAGAGGCAACAACCGGACTCGGGCTGATACTATGCAGGGAATTTATTGATAAGCACAACGGAAAGATTTGGGTTGAAAGCGCCGAAGGGAAAGGGACTACGTTCCATTTCACTCTCCCGGCGGCTAAATAATTAATGCGCGCTGTTAAAAAA
Organism: bacterium; assembly: GCA_027398005.1. Lineage (GTDB taxonomy): Bacteria > Bacteroidota > Ignavibacteria > Ignavibacteriales > Melioribacteraceae > JAEXUB01. The sequence goes on along the minus strand of DAHYUM010000114.1, from coordinate 3,466 downwards.
AATTACTTTTTATTCCATGCCGGTTTTAATTTTAAAATTTTATTATGTACAGGGCACTGCTCAATATGGGCCCCGGGCAGATACCCCGTGCTCATTAAAAATTCGTTTACAATTTCACCACCGGTAAAACGGAATGTTTTTTTAAAAAGCTTAACCCATTCATCCTTGCTTTTGGGATGATTTGAATCGAGCCAGTTTTTAAATGAGCCTTTTTCCTTTTTCAGATTCAAAATTACATTTGCATTATAAATAGCGGCTTCAATTTTAAGCCTGTTTCTAATAATGCCCGCGTCGTTAAGAAGCCTCTGTTTATCCTCCTCTCCGTACGAAGCTACCTTTTTAATATTGAAGCGGCTGTACGCCTTCCTGAAATTATGCTGTTTATTAAGGATGGTAGTCCAGCTTAACCCCGCCTGGTTTATTTCCAGAACAAGGCGTTCAAAAAGTTCGTCATCATTTTCAATGGGGAACCCGTATGCGGTATCGTGGTAAATTTTATGAAGGTTCTCCTCATCCAGTTCCTTTACAAACGAGCAGTACGATTTTGGCTGTTCCATTTATCTCCTTTTTATAATCTAAAAGCCGCAGCGTTAAAATAGCATAATTTAATTAAGTTTTGAACCGTTAAAACGGCTAATTTATTAAGCATAAACTACATTTTAACCGAATAGAGGAATTCAAGATTAATAAAACATAATTTTTAAATACCTCTATTCTGTGTAATTTTAGGGAGCAAATTTTAGGAGTTTATGTTTATGAAGACTTATATGATGAAAACCGATCCACTGACCGGCGAAAATTATCTTGAGGTTTATTTAAGAGGCCAGCAGATACTTACCGATCCATTCCTCAACAAGGCCTCCGCTTTTTCTGAAGAGGAAAGATTAAACCTTGGTTTGAACGGGCTTCTCCGCTCTTCAATTTCAACCCTCGAAGAGCAAAGCCTTAGAAGCTATAATATGTTTTTGAAAAAACCTGACGATATGGAAAAGTATATTTTCCTTCAGGGTTTATTAAACCGTAACGAGACACTGTTTTACCATCTGTTGACTAATAATTTAATTGAGATGCTTCCAATTGTTTATACCCCTACAGTTGGCAAAGCATGCATGCAGTTAAGCCACATTATGCGCGAATACAGGGGTATTTACATTTCCCCCGAAAATATTGGAAACATTGACGAAATTTTTCAGGGCATTTCACTTCCGCAGGTTTACCTTATTGTTGTTACCGACGGCGAAAGGATTTTAGGCCTGGGGGACCTTGGTTCAGACGGTATGGGAATTCCGGTAGGCAAGATTAATTTATACGTTGCCGCGGCCGGCCTGCACCCCGCATGCTGCCTGCCTATTACACTTGATTTAGGCACCAACAATGAAAACCTTTTGAACGACCCTCTCTATCTCGGCTACAAAAAGAAAAGGCTTACCGGAAAGGAATATGACGAATTCGTAGAAAAATTCGTACTCGGCGTTAAAAGGAATTTCCCGAATGTTCTGCTTCAATGGGAAGACTTTGCCAAACATAATGCATTTAAATTGCTCGAAAGGTATAAAGACCGCATTCTTTCTTTTAACGATGATATCCAGGGAACCGGCGCTGTAGCTCTTTCGGCTTTGATGACCGCGATGAAAATTAAGAATGAAAAGTTCCGGGACCAGCGTTTTGTAATTGGAGGAATGGGACAGGCAGGAACCGGTATTGCCGATAATATTTACAATATGCTTATTGAAGAAGGACTTACCGATGAAGAGGCCCGCGATAGGATTTTCGCTTTCGATATGCCGGGGCTTGTAATGGAAGACTCCCCCGGATTTACTGAACCTGTTAACCGATACGCTAAAACCAGAGCGCAGGTTGAAGGATGGAAACTGAAAACACCCGGTAAAATTACAATTTATGATATTGTATTGAACGCCAAGGCTACAGTTCTTATTGGCGTAACTGCTTCAAGCGGATTATTCGACAAAGATATTCTCGCACAGATGGCCCTGAATACGGAGCGCCCAGTAATATTCGCTTTATCGAACCCTACCCATAAAAGCGAATGCACCCCGCAGGAAGTAGCGGCGGCCACAAATGGAAAGGGTTTAACGGCAACCGGAAGCCCATTTGCCCCGTTTGAATATAACGGTAAGGAAATAATCACTTCGCAGTCGAATAATATGTTTGTATTCCCCGGAATGGGGCTTGGGGCGCTAGTAAGCCGCGCTACAAGAATTACCAACAGGATGTTTATTAAGGCGAGCGAAACACTTGCATCCCTGGTTACCGAAGAACAGAGAAGCAAGAATATGCTTTTGCCCGATTTGAACGATATAAGGAATGTTTCATTCCATATTGCAAAAGCGGTGGCAATTGAAGCACGCGATTCGGGACTGGGAAGGCTTATAACCGATGAACAGTACGAATACGTTATTAAAAACGCGCAGTGGCAGCCGGCTTATTATTCATTCCGTCCGGGAAGTACAAGTAAACTTTAACTCTACAACGCGTCAGGACAATTATGTTCTGACGCGTCATATAAAAAACTCAGCTCATATAATTAAGCAGGTCTTCAAGCCTTTCAAGGCTCTGCGCCCAACCTTCAGCGGCGCCCATTTCCATCATAGCATTGCATTCGGCTTCCGAGCCGAAAAGGAGTACAATACTTAATGCGGTTTTATCTTCAATTTCTTCGAAAAGTACTGTAATAATAAGTTTAACTTTGCTATCGGATTCGGAACTGCGTGTAATCCGGTAACGCGCAAGCAGTTCCTGCCATTCATCCGGCTGGTCCCCCGATGAAAGAGTGAATGAAAGTCTTTGGTTTTCCTTAAGTTCAAGATAAGAGCCTTTAATAGGGTATTCCAGACCGTCGGGCGCGCACATAACAAGTTTATACTGCCCCCCCGGTTTAACATCAGTCTGGCAATCGCGGTTATAAAAACCGTGCGGCCCCCACCATTGTGAAAAAAGATATGAATTTGTCCACGCTTTATAAACCAGATCGCGCCGTGCGCTTATGGTACGGGTAAAAATTGCCTCGTTACCTTTAACTTCAGCATGCATCCTTTCGTCTATATCCATTCTTTTTTCCCTTTCATTCAAATTTTCCATTGCTTCCCTGCAGAAGCGTCATTTTACATTATCAAATCAATTTTGCCCGTAAATAGTTCAATTCGGCAAAAAAAGTTTAAATTTTTATTTTACCCCTTTGCGCCTGCTGCATACCCTATTTATATGGAATATTATTATAATATAATTACGAATCCCGGCAATAATTGCTACATCTAATTAAAACAGATTTGAAGGCGGAAATGAAAGAAAACAAGACTCACTGGTACGACGGTAAATTTTATGATACCGTAATTGCGCCCAATCAGGATAAGCTTTTTGCGGATATTTTAAACCTTATAGGTCCCGGCAAAACCGTAATAGACGTAGGCTGCGGAACCGGGCGGTTTTCATTCTTAGCCGCCGGCAG
>DAHYUM010000113.1 GCA_027398005.1 bacterium | reverse complement strand
ATGAATTAATCGGGAAACCGGTTGAAAGCGTTTTCCCTCCCCAATTAAGCAATACTATTTCGGAGAATATAGAAATTGCCAACCTTAAAGGGCATCATGTGTGGGAAGCAGACCATATCCGTAAGGATGGTTCGGTTTTTCCTGTTCTAATGGATGTTACGTGTGTAAAAGATGAGGCAGGCAATGTGCTTTACAGGGTTGTAAACGTACAGGATATTACGGAAAGAAGGAAAGCGGAGCTTCAGCTTAAGAAATATACTGAAGAACTTCAGGAGATTAATAATACGAAAGACCGCCTTTTTGCTATTATAGCACACGATTTGAGAAGTCCATTTACCGGCATTCTTGGGTATGCCGATATTCTTGCCAATGAATATGACACCCTTTCGGAAGAGGAAAGAACAGCATTTATTGTCAGTATTGATGAATTGAGCAACAGTGCCTATAAACTGCTTGAGAATCTGCTTGAATGGGCACGACTTCAAACAGGAAAAATCTCATTCAATCCCGAAAATTTAAATTTATTCCTCGAACTTTATCCCACTCTTACGCTTGTGAAAGAAACAGCTGGTAATAAAAACATTTCTATACGCCATTCAATAGAACAGTCCATTTCTGTTAAAGCAGATAAATATATGCTTTCTACCATAGTGCGCAATCTTGTCTCCAACTCAATAAAATTTACAAATCCGGGGGGCATAATTAATATTACAGCTTCCGTTGCCGGCAGTTTTGCACAGATTTCTGTTGCCGATAACGGCATTGGAATTGAGGAAGCAAATTTGACTAAGCTCTTTGGCCTCGATAAACCGAGGACCACTCTTGGAACCGCCAATGAAAAGGGAACCGGGCTGGGGCTTCTTCTATGCAGGGAAATGGTCGAAAAAAACGGAGGACGGATTTGGGCCGAAAGTAAATTGAATGAAGGTACTATCTTCCATTTCACTTTGCCTGTTGCCTGAATTATGGCCATTTAAATTGAACATTTTGCTTAAATAATTTTAATAATAAATAATAAGCTAATTTCCCTTTTTGGTTGTCTAATAAGTGAAAATAATTTTTGGTAGTTAAAGAAATGGATAGAAAAATATTAGAAGTTAAAAATCTTACAATGAAATTCGGCAATTTTACCGCCGTCAATTCAATCTCTTTTTCTGCTTCAAGAGGAGAGGTGTTTGGCATTGTTGGCCCTAACGGCGCGGGAAAGACGACTACAATAAAAATTTTAACTACTCTGCTTCCCCCCACGGCCGGTTCGGCTTCAATTGCCGATATGGATGTTGTTAAGTATTCTTCAAAAGTAAGAAGGATGATCGGGTATGTTCCCCAGCTTCTATCGGCAGACGGCAACCTAACCGGCTACGAAAACCTTCTCATCTTTGCCAAATTATATGATATACCTTCAAAGGAATTAAAAGGAAGAATTGAAGAATCGCTCCATTTCATGGGGCTTTCCAATTCAGCCGATAAGCTTGTTAAAAGCTATTCGGGGGGAATGATTAGAAGGCTCGAAATTGCCCAGGCCGTTCTTCATAAACCGGTCCTGCTATTTCTTGATGAACCTACTGTAGGCCTGGATCCGGTAGCAAGGGAAAGTGTTTGGGAATATGTGCGCTCCCTTGCCCGAAACGGAACTACAGTTATAATGACTACCCATTATATGGAGGAAGCAGACGCAATGTGCGGCCGGGTGGCTATTATGAACAGGGGTAATATTGCGGCTTCAGGCTCGCCGGTAGAATTGAAGGCTTCTATTGGGGAACCCGAGGCAAGCTTAAATAAAGTGTTTGAATTTTACGCGGGTAATAAACTCGAATCGGAAGATAAAAACGGGAATTTTAAAGATGTCGCAAGAACAAGGCGTGTTGCAAGAAGACTTGGATAATTCATTCTATCAAAGAAAGATGAATCCTTTTTTGTGGTTTGCAGGTTTTATAAATAAAATATTCGTAATTACCGAATTTGAAATCAGAAAATTAAAGCACGACCCCACCGAGCTTATTACCCGCGCGGCTCAGCCCGCTTTGTGGATGATTGTATTCGGCGAGGTGTTTACGCGCGTAAGGGCAATTCCTACCGGCTCGTTAAGCTATCTCGATTTTATGGCGCCCGGTATTCTTGCCCAGAGTGTCCTGTTCGTGGCTATATTCTACGGCATTTCAATTATTTGGGAAAGGGACCTTGGCATTATTCATAAATTTCTTGCAAGCCCGGCGCCAAGGGCTGCACTTGTGCTTGGCAAGGCTCTTTCTGCAGGAGTCCGCGCAGTTTCGCAGGCGGTTATTATTTATCTCCTCTCGCTCCTGCTTAAGGTTAATCTTTCGTGGAACTTATGGAATCTGCTCGGGATATTATTTGTAGTTATTATCAGCGCCGCACTTTTTTCAACTTTCTCGCTTATTGTTGCTTGTGTGGTTAAGACAAGGGAACGTTTTATGGGTATCGGGCAGGTGCTTACAATGCCTCTCTTCTTCGCCAGCAATGCAATTTACCCTATTGCCATAATGCCGGACTGGCTGAAGGCGATTGCTCATTTTAATCCTCTTACATACGAGGTTGATGCGCTTAGAACTTTTATGATTGGAGGGGGGACGAGCGTTTATGGAATCGGATTCGATTTTGCCGCCCTTTTAATTGCCATGACCCTTTTAACCGCAATTGCTGTTAAACTTTATCCCTCTATTGCACGTTAATTTTTTAATTAATGCAAAGGAATTATGATGAAAGAAGAATTGAAAATTGATAAAAGCAGAACGGCGGTTGTTGTAATAGACCTTCAAAAGGGTATTACCGGAATGCCGGCAAAACCATATATGCCCGAAACTGTAGTTGAAAATGTATCCAGGATTCTCGACGCGGCACGAAAAGGGGGGCTTCCTGTTTTTCTGGTCAGGGTTACTCCATCCCCCGATATGAAAGATGCATTGCGCCCGATTGCCGAAACGTCTTTCAAAATGTCCGGTTACACCCCCGAATGGAGCGAATATGTGCCGCAGCTTAACATTCAGCTGGGGGATTTTTTAATTACCAAGCATCAGTGGGGCGCGTTTTACGGCACGGAACTTGAATTGCAGTTAAGAAGGCGAGGCATGAATACAATTATTCTATGCGGTATTGCCGCTAATATGGGGGTGGAAAGCACAGCCCGGAATGCCTATGAACTTGGTTTTAACCAGATTTTTGTTTCGGACGGTGTTACTGCCCGTTCCGATGAGGAATACGAATATCCATTTAAATATATTTTCCCCCGATTGGGACTAATCTATAATACAGAAAAAATAATTAAGGCCTTGGCCTGATTAGCTTAATTTTTCCCCTCCTGCCCCGCTGATTTATAAGTCAGGGGGCAATTCTATCCGCACAAATACTTTTAAAACTTTCCTTTTAAAAAACGGCGCAAGTTTCCGATTATTATATCGTCTAATGTCTTAAGAAACGTGAGATAATGGAAGAAAAGGATATTATAAAAGAATTACAGAATGGGAATTCCGACGCGTACAGGCGGATTATTGACGAATATCAGCCGTTTCTGCTTAACTGCTGTTTCCGCTTTGTGCACAGCCGCGAAATTGCCCGCGATATTACGCAGGACGTTTTTGTGGAAGTTTATAAATCTATAGGAAAATTCAGGGCCGATTCTTCATTAAAAACCTGGCTTTACAGAATTGCCATAACTAAATCGCTCGATTACTTGAAAGCCGCAAAAAGGAAGAAAAGGTTCGGGTATGTTAAAAGCATCTTCGGTTTTGATGAAGATGATATGAATATTCCCACTTTAGGCTCAGCTCCTTTTGAACAGGTTGAAAATGAAGAGAGGATTAAAATACTATCGGACGCGATTGACTCGCTGCCCGAAAACCAGAAAGCTGCTTTTACGCTGAACAAATATAGCGGACTTAGCTATAAGGAAATTGCCGATATACTGGGCACGTCGGTTTCATCCGTCGAATCCCTGATTTTCAGAGGCAAAGCTAACCTTAAGAAAAAGCTTTTTAACTATTATAAAAGACATATATAAAGTGAACGGAATAAATATGGAAACAGAAAAAATAATTGAGGAAGAAGTTAATAAGACTCTCAGCGCGCTTGACGGAATACCGTCCCCCGCATCCGACCCGTTCCTCTTCGAGCGGTTTAATGAGCGCATAAGCAGGGGAGAGAATAAAAAGATTCGTTTGCCACAAGCAGGCAGATTAAAACCTGTTGCCCTTGCGCTTATTATTTTAATCAATATTATTACCGCTATTGTATTCCTTTCCGGAAAAGAGAACGGGGCTGTTAAGGAACAGCTTGTTTCTTCACTTAGAAGCGACTACGATTCAAACCAAATAGATTATTAGAGGGAGCAAAATGGATTTGATAAAACAAAATAAGGTTATAGGATGGGTTATTGTTATTCTGGTGGGGCTTAACCTTCTTACCCTTTCTATTATATGGCTGCGCAGCGATAATCCTGCTTTAGAACCGGAATTTAAGCCCGGGGGGCAGATGCTTACGGTAAGGCTTCTTCAGAGGGAAATTGGCCTTACAAAAGAACAGGCAGATAAATATGAAGAGATGCGGCAGCAATTACGCTCTGACATTGAAAGCATAAACGCTCAGCTTGGCAATTTAAAACTTTCAATTGCTAATGAGATTTTTGAAGGGAAAGCTGATGAGGAAAAAGTAAAATTGGCCGCCGATAAAATCGGCCTGCTTCAATCTCAAATTGAACTGCTCCGTTTCAGGCATTTCAGGAACCTGGCAGGAATTATGACCGGAGAGCAGAGAGTAAAATTTAGACCCATCCTGGAAGAAGTATTCGGCAGGGCAAACCCAAACGAAAAAATCCGCGGCATTGAGCCCCCTGCCGCGAGAGGCGAAAAATCAATTCCCCCCGCGGCCCGGAATATGCCCCGCCCCCCGGGCTTCGATTTCAATCCGGAGAACAGATTGGCAAGGCTTACCGAAAGGCTTTCACTTACCCATGAGCAGGCGGCTAAACTTAAGCGCATTCTTTCCGATTACAGAGTGCAGGGGGAGAAAATTGGAAATAATTCAAAACCGGCAACAGCAGATATGCAGAAGCTAAGAGAAAATAAAAGGAAAGAAGAGGATGAAAAAATAAAACAGATTCTTAATGAAGACCAGAGAAAAATATACGAAAGAATTATTATTGAACGGGATAATCGTTAAAACTGAATTGAAAAAATTTAAAGCGCAGGTAATTTAGTGCAATGTCGTCTAAGTAATAAACGGGAAAAATTTGAATCCTGTGTTTTATAAAATATTTGTACAGGAAAACAGATGAAAATAAATTTTAGGAATTATTTAGCGGCCATGTTGTTCCTTTCGGCCGGCGCATCATGTTTATACGCCCAGAGCTATAAAATTGTACATACGGGCATAACCGATTTTTACAGCAATACCGATATTATTACTGCTCCTCAGCCGGGCAGCCCTTTCTTCGGTCAGGATGCCTGCTACCAGGCTAATATGCCATCCTATACCGATAACCATGACGGCACCATTACCGATAATGTTACAGGTCTTATGTGGCAGAAAGATATGGGGGCTAAAATTACTTATGCTCAGGCATTTGTAAAAGCCGATACTATGGCACTTGGAGGATACACTGACTGGCGCGTTCCGACTATAAAAGAACTTTATTCACTTATTTTATTTACGGGACATGTTAACGGGTATACATCTTATAAACTATTTATAGATACCAATTATTTCAACCAGCCATTAGGCGATACTTCAATAGGGGAACGCACAATTGACGCCCAGACCTGGTCGGCTACGCAGTATAAAGGTTTAACCATGAGCGGGGACTCGACAGTCTTCGGTGTTAATTTCGTAGATGGAAGAATTAAAGGATATCCCAAGTATCAGCCGGGGAGCAGAAATACTGCCCCGAATTCGATGTATTTCAGAATGGTAAGGGGCAATACCGGTTACGGCAAAAATAATTTTGTAGATAACAGGGACGGCACTATTACAGACCTTGCAACCGGTTTGATGTGGCAGCAGGCCGATGACGGAATTGCGCGCGACTGGCAGAATGCCCTGGCTTATGCCGAAACTCTTGATTTTGCAGGATATACCGACTGGCGTCTCCCAAGCGCCAAGGAACTGCAGAGCATTGTGGATTATAACCGGTGTCCCGATTTTACCAATTCCCCCGCAATTGATTCTGTTTTTGCAACCACAATGATAAATTATCCAGACGGAAGCCCGGGGCAATATCCATATTTCTGGACTGCCACTTCTCATCTCGAATCTTCCAATCCCTATTCGCAGGGGGTATATATCGCATTCGGCGAGGCGATAGGGAAAATGAATGGTTTAATTTGGGATGTTCACGGAGCCGGGGCGCAGAGGAGCGATCCTAAAACAGGGAACCCTGCCGATTACCCTCAATATATGGGGCCGCAGGGGGACGAAAGAATTGTCTTCAATTTTGCGCGGTGCGTCAGATATGTAGTTTCCCCATTGAGCGCAGAAAAAGGAAATACTATTCCGCACGAATATAAGCTTGAACAGAATTATCCAAATCCGTTCAATCCTTCAACTGTTATAAGATATTCGGTGCCCGAAAGTAATTATATATCATCAAATCAGAAAGTCTCTTTGAAAATCTATGATACCCTCGGCAGGGAGGTAGCTGATCTGGTTAATGATTATAAGGCGCCGGGTAATTATTCCGTAACATTCAACGCCGGGGGGCTTGCCAGCGGAATTTATTTCTGCCGGTTTACAGGAGCCAATTCAACAATTGTAAAAAAAATGATTCTAATGAAATAAGTTTACAAACCGGATTAAAGTGATTTAAATGAAAAAAAACACCTATATAATATTAATGTTTATATTGTTCACGGGCGGAGCCTGCTTGGCACAGAATAATTCGCCTCTAAATTCAGCGGCTTCAAAGACTTGGCGTTTTGCTGTTTTGGGGGATACTCATATTTACAGCTCCGATACAGTTAAGGAAATGATTCCTTACATTTTAAAAGACAGCGTGGATTGTGTTCTTGTCTGCGGCGATTTGGTTGAAGGGGGGCTTAACTGTTCTGCCGATCAGCTTAAAGCCGAACTGAATGATTGGATTTCGGTCTTTTCACCTCTTTATCAGAGCGGAATAGGGATTTATCCGGTACGGGGGAACCATGAGGCAGACGCGAGGAATAGTATTACCGTATGGAATTCTGTTTTCAGCGGACAATATGCCCTGCCTGCCGGCGGGCCTGCAGGGGAGGAAAACCTGACCTATTCATTTAAACATAAGAATGCCCTTTTTATCGGAATGGATGATTACGTCCGCATTCATACGGTAAACGAAAGCTGGCTTAAAGCCAGGCTCGATTCGAATACTCTTCCGCATGTATTCGTATTCGGGCACGAACCCGCCTTTAAAGTATTTCATTCCGACTGCCTTGATGATTCTGTAACGGCGCGTAATAATTTCTGGAATAGCCTTGCTGCCGGAAACGTTAAAGTTTATTTCTGCGGACACGACCATTTCCTGGATGCCTCGCTTATTGATGATGGCGACGGCAAGAGCTCAAATGACATTTATCAGTACCTTGTAGGCACCGGAGGCGGGTGGCTTATGCAGCAATACAGCAATTATAACGGCAATAACTCTTCTTTTTCCCCTTCGAGGTTGTTTCATAAAATGGAACACGGCTATGATGTTGTTGAAATAAGCGGGGATGGGAATAATGATTTGGATGTTTTAATAACCTGGAAAGAGAGGACATTCAACAGTTCCCTTTCAGCTTATGAATATACTGCCTCCCCTTATATAATAAGATACAGCGCCAATGGAAATACACTGACAAAGGCGGAAAAGAACGATTCGGGAATCCCCCGGGGTTTTGCACTCGGGCAGAATTACCCGAATCCTTTCAACCCCGCCACAATAATTAATTATTCAATTTCGGATGGAAATGGGAAAAATGAAGTTTCCGGTAGGCACGTCGCATTAAAAGTTTACGATATTTTAGGGCGCGAAATAAGTACACTTTACGAGGGGGAAAAAACTCCCGGTACATATTCTGCAAATTTTGACGGGGCCGAACTTCCTAGCGGAGTATATATCTATTCTCTTCAAAGCGATGCAAGCACCCTTTCGAAGAAAATGATTTTGATGAAATAATCTGGCATAGATTGCAAATTCAAAAATTGAACCCGCTTAATTTAATTAAATTTAAATAAGACTAGCCTGTCTTTAATGACCGGAAATGGAGTACCGGCATTTCACTTCTTTTGCCTTTAAATGTTTATCTATATAAATTAAAAGCTTGATTGGTGTTTTTCTGCTAAAACAGCACATCATTGTCTTTAAAAACGAAAAGATTTTTTCGATAATTATTATTGTATTCTAATTCTAATACATGGTCTCGGGTGAAAAATGGACAGTCTTATATCTAGCAAGCTTCGCCTTTTCATATCGATTTTAATAATAAGCGCCGTCTTAATTTCAGGAGGACTTTTTTATTTCTCATTCGAAGCCAAAGCCTTGCGGGAAGACGCGAATAACCAGCTTATGTCCGTTGCCAAATTAAAAATAAGCCAGATTAACAACTGGAATGAAGAGAGGATGACAGATGCCAGGGCCTTTTCCGGAAGCCCTTTTTTTGTAAATGGCCTTGAAGCCTGGCTGAAAAACAAGAAAGATAATTCGTTAAAAGAGAAACTGCACGATAGGCTTTCCCTGATAATGAATGACCCGATTTATAACGACATCATGATTGTCTCACCTGAAGGAAGCCTGCTTCTATCATTCGATCCGAAAGTAGATAAGCTCGATTCAATAACAAAAGAAAACACGCTTAAAGCAGTAAAAGAAAAGTCAATTA
>DAHYUM010000112.1 GCA_027398005.1 bacterium | reverse complement strand
ATAAAGAGTAAATTAGGTTATTAATAATTATATTAAAAACTTTTATTAATTAAAAAAGGCTTTTATAATTAATATTATTAATAACTTTTATAATATAATAATTAAATTATATAACTTTATTTTTAAAATATTTAAAAAAGAAATTATTATATGCATCATATAATTCGGTAATGTAACTGCGGCTTAAGCTTTTTTCAACCTTGCGCGCCCTTTTCTTAATATTGTACATAAGCCTGTCTATGCTGGACTGGAGGTAAATCACCAGGTCGGGTTTTACAAGGTCCCTTTCCAGAAGGGGAAAAATCGTTTCGTACAATTTCAGTTCATCCCCGGCAAGGTTTAGGTATGCAAATATTTTATCCTTATCAAAGATGTAATCGGACACGATATAATTCGAGAACAAATTCTGCTGGTTCAGGTTCTGCTGCTGTTTGAAACGGTTAATAAGAAAAAACATCTGGGTTTGGAATGCAAATCTTTTCCTGTCGTCGTAAAACTTTTCGAGAAAAGGATTCGATTCGAACTCTTCCATAATCACAGTAGCGTTTAGTTTTTCGGCAAGCTTTGCGGCGAGGGATGATTTACCCGCCCCTATAACCCCTTCAATAGCTATATAACGCAATTCATTCAATTGAACCACCGGTACTTTAAATTAAAATTATGCCTGTTTTATTAATAATATAATTTTCACTTTCCTTAAATGTAACATTGTGAAGTTTTATTTTCAATTCGGGATGCTCAATTTCGGCATCAAGTTCCAAAAGAGGCACAACCACAAAATCCCTCATTATTATGCCTTTATGGGGTATTGATATGTTTTCATCCCTGTAAACCAGATCTTCGTATAGAAGAATATCGATGTCAATTTCCCTTGGGCCCCATTTTTCGGTATAAGTACGCCCCAGTTTAGCCTCAATTCCCTTTAATTCCCTTAATAGCAGTGCCGGTGATAAGTCTGTTTTGCAAAGACATACAGCGTTGAGAAAATTATCCTGTATTACATCTCCGTATGGGGCTGTTTCATAAACTGAAGATGATTTTTCTACTTTGCATCCCTCAATTTTATTAATTTCTTTTACAGCCTCTTTTAGGTTCTGTTCCCTGTTCCCTTTATTGCTGCCTAAACCTAAATATACCTTATTCGCCATGCTCTTTTATTACTTCCGCTTCAACGCAGTCTATTACTCCGCCTATTGGAACCGTATTTTTTCTAACACGCACCGCCACCTTTAAAATCTGCGGGTATTTGGCCAAAAGCCTGTCGGCAATTACTGTAGCCAGAGTTTCAATAAGGCTGTATTTCTTTTCGTGAACCAGTTCGTTAATAAATTTATAAACCGATACGTAGTTAATAGTTTCGTGAAGATTGTCATCCTTGGCTGCTTCGGCAAAACTCGTGTAAATATCAACATCCGCTTCAAATTTGCCCCCTATGCTCTGTTCCTCTTCAAGGGCTCCGTGGTAAGCATAAAAAAGGGCTTTCTTAATCCTTATTATATTTATCATACTTCAATATTCAGTCTTTTCTTCCTGAAATAGTTAATTATACCATCAAAATTAGCAAATAAAATACCAATAAGCACAAAGGAACTGCCTAACAGATCGCGCATCGTGAACTTTTCGGCTAATATAAAAGCCCCTAATATTACCGCAATAATAGGAGTGACAAATGAATTAAGCGATAGAATGACTACATTCATTTTCTTCATAAGCCAGTAATAGACCGAAAAGGCTATTACAGTTCCGAAAAGGGCTAAATAAAGGAATGAACCAACTCCCTGCGCGTTAAAAACCCATTTTGAACTGTCTTCCATAAGAAACCCTGCAATCAGCAAAACTGGTCCCGCTATAAGCGTAGGATAGTAGTTCAGCGCAAGCGGATTGAGCTTGCCGCTGTGTTTTTTCATAATAACCGCAACTACAGCCTGCATAACTGCCGCTGTTAACACCCCTATCATACCCCAGAAATCGTTTTTCAGGTCAACTTTAAGGTTTTGCGAGAAGATTACTACCAGTCCTGCAAATCCGGCTATAATTCCTATCCACTGGTATTTTGAAATCCTGTTTTCGGGGAGCATTATACGGGAAAGGATTACCACCCCGAACGGCATGATTCCGAAAAGTATAGATGTCAATCCGGTGGAAATATACCTTTCGCCCCAGTAAACAAGAGCATAAGGGAAAATATAAGAGAAAAATGCCAGCATAAGGTATATTTTATAAGCCAGCTTATCCTTCTGAACTTCAATCTTTTTATATTTTATTATAAGGTAAAACATAATAGCAGCAGACATAAAGCGGAGGCCGGCTCCGCCAAGGGGAGTAAAAGAATCGAGACCTATTTTAATTGCCAGCCATGTTGAACCCCAGATAAGGCATATTAGAATAAATCCTGCTGTTATTTTAAATCCATCAGATTTCATCGGTCTCCTTTCATAGCTATTATTCCCAATGCGCGCCCCGAATTCTCCTTGTCCCTCCGGTATGAATGAAGGTTTCCGTTTCCGTATGAACAATGAGGAGAAACTTCAATATTATTTTCGGGTACGCCAAAGTTTATAAGCATTTCGTAATTTATTTTTTTCACATCAAGCAGAAATTTTCCGTCAGGTTTTCGGGTAGAATACTTTGAATCGAAAAGAGATGCCACTTCGCCCCCGACTTCATAATTTGATTCTGAAATTGAAGGGCCGATGTAAACGTACAAATTTAACGGAACAGAACCGAATTTTTCTTTCATTAAACCGAGTGTTTTTAGTAAAATCCGCTTTTCGGTTCCCCGCCATCCCGAATGGACCCCGGCAATTATTTTGTTCTCTTTATCATATATAAAAATGGGGGTGCAATCCGCAGTAGAAACGGCAAGGCCCACCATTTTCTCATCCGTAACCATGGCATCGCTTTCACCGACAAAAGAGGGTTCTTTAACAATGGTAACAATATCCGAATGGATTTGCCTCTGAAAGGCCACCCGGTTTCTTTCTAATCCGAGTTCCCGGCAGAATAATTCCCTGTTTTCCCATACAAGTTTTTCATCATCGCCTACGGTTAAGGACATATTGAAGTAAAATGGTGCTTTTCTATCAAATCCGTATTTGGGGCTAAGGCCAAAGATAATTTCGGGGAATTGTTCGAATATTGCGCTTTTAAATATTTCCATACATCCTGAATTTTAGAGCATAAATTTACCTGTTAAAATGCTCAAAATGAAATCGGGAATAAATTATTTTGAGAAGGCTCTCCTTCATTGGAAGAAGAGCCTTTAAATGGTTATAAATTATCGAGATGTACAATCATATGGCAGGTTTTGCCCCCTCGTTTAACCGATTCGAGCATATCAACCTTAAAAGGTTTTTTAAAAGTGGTTTCAAATATTGCTTTGTGCGTTCCCTTTGTGCATTCGCAATGGATATCGTTAGGCACATTAGGCATGTTTCTGCCTACCGGACAATAGCAGTATTTGTTTACTTCCCCGAACCTGATATGGAATTCTTTTCCGTCAATCCAGGCTTCAAAATTTTCCTTATAAGCGGCCAGCAGTTTATCCAGATTACCTTCGGCTTTTATAGGCATATCGCTTTTAAATTTGTGCCTTTTAAAGCATGCCGCCCCGCAGTCGCTGAATAATTTCTCTACCGTTTCCCTGTTTAAATGCCTATCCATCGATTCCCTTAAATCGGATAACCAATTAAGAATAAATGATTTCTCACTTTTAATTTTTTCAAGTTCGTCCGTATTCCCGCCAACAGCGGCGCTTAAACCTGTTTGGTTGAACATCATTAATCCGCACGAACATGCCCCCCATTTAACGGATTTTTCAAGAAATGCCTTTCTATCCATCTGCCCTCCTTAAATATTTAAATGACAACATTAAGACGATTTAGAATTAAATCGGTTACACTCCTTTAAACCTCAATTATTACATCTTATACGAAGAATTGTTTTTAATTTTTTTTTATTAAATTTGCATCCAATGAACAAAAGAAGAAAAAATATTATACTTTTTGTAACGCTTATTTTATTAAGCTCTTTTACTATTTCCCTTTCCCATTCAATTATGGAACAGGTTAAAGGAAATTGTTCAACCCACGCAGACCACGATTTTTCGAAAGTGATTGTCAACGTTTCGGTACCCGACGACCATTCAGATACCGGCAAAATAGCTTTCTGCTCATTCTCCCTTTTGCCGGCCGATATATCATTTATTAATAACCTTATTAGACCAATTGAGAATTCCGATTTTTCATGCTTCAGTCCGCAGCAGCATTACGAAAAACTATTCATTTCTAAATACAGAGCCCTCTTAATCTAAGTTTCATCCCCTTAGTTTCAATCTAATTAAATTTTTCATTACCGGAGATTATAATGAAAGGTATATTCATAATTTTATTTTTATCATATTCCCTTTACGGGCAGACAGCAGTGGTTAAACCGGGCCTTACTATGGATCAGGCTCTGATGGCCGCACTGGGTAAAAATTTTGAAATTGTAAAATCGAAAAGCTACGTAGATGCGGCAAGGGGGCATTTCTGGAGCTCTATTTCACTCCCGAAACCTACAATATCCTTAAGCCACGAATTCGTACCAGACGGACGCCCTCTTTCAGCTTTTCAGGAAAGGACTTTCGAAATTAACCAGAGCCTTGAGTTTCCCACCAACTATTTTCTTAAAGGCCACCAGGCAGGTTATGCAATTAAGGATGCCGAAAACGAGGTTAACAGGAATATTCTCGAAATTTCATCTAAAGTAAAACTGTTTTACAGGCAGGCGCTTATTAAAAAGAAATCGCTCGATCTTGCCGAAGAAAATTATAAAATTGCCAAAGCCTTTCTTGAAAAGGCCGAATTGAAACAGAAAGCGGGTGAAGGCACTCGGCTCGAATCGGTTACCGCCTCAATGCAGCTGAACGAAGCTTTGAGCGGTTTGGAAACTGCTAAAAAGGAAATGCAAAATTCGTATAACGAACTTATTGCCCTGCTTAATTCTAAAGAAATAACAAACGTACACCCCGAACTTACCGATACTCTTAAATTTGAACCTCTCAATGCAAATTTTGACGACCTATTGGCAGACGCGGTAATTAATAACAACGACCTTAAGAAAAGCAGCAATAATGTGAATATTGCTTCGGTTAACAAGTCCCTTGCATGGTCCAGTCTGCTGCCCGATTTGAATATTTCCTATTACAGGCAGGCATTACCTGAAAGCAGCAGCTTTTACGGCTTTTCATTCGGAATATCGGTTCCTGTTTGGTTTTTGTTCGACCAGCGAGGGCAGATTCAGGAATCTGCCGCTAATTATTCCATTGCTCAGGAAGAACTTAAAGCTGTTCGCAATCAACTGGAATTAAAACTGCGCAGCGCATTTACTAGTTTTTCGTACGAGCAGGCGCAGATTATGCATTATACCGGACAGCTTATACCGCAGGCAGAGGAAATTTTCAAACTTGCAAAAGCCAGCTACGATAGCGGAGAGATTAACTACGTTGAATTTCTGCAGGCTAAACAAAGCCTTATTGGCATTAAAAATAATTACTTTAATTCATTATCCAGTTATTATTCATCCTTGTCGGTGCTCGAAACGGCAATTGGCAAATTAATGCTTTAAACCCCGGGAGATAAATATGAAAAAGAATTTAACATCCATAATAATTTTGCTTGCAGTTTTTGTTTGGGGATGCAAACAAGGCGATGAAAGCGCCGCTAAAAAAGAAACCGCCCAAACCGCAGCTACGGTAACACTTTCCGATTCATCGGTTAAAGAAACCGGAATTGAGACTGCAGAAGCAAGCCTTACTTCGATTAGCGGATACGTTAGCGCGCCGGCAAGAATTATTGCCAATCCCGATGAGGAAGCAGTTATCGGTTCGCTGGTTAAGGGAAGGGTTAAAAAAGTATTCGTTAATCCGGGCAGTCAGGTTAAAGCGGGACAGGCATTAATGGAGCTTGAAGGGCTTGAGATAGGTGAAATTAAATCGGCTTACCGTAAGGCAAAGGCACAGCTCGATTTTGCCGAACAGGCTTACAAAAGACAGAAAACATTAAATGAACAAAATGTTACAGCATCTAAAAACCTTATTGAATCGAAAGCCGAATTTGACAAAGCGCAGGCAGAATTTAAAGCCGAAGATGAAAAAATTCATTCGATAGGCTTAACCGACGAAGAGGCTGTTGATAATAAATCGGAACATTCCTCGGGTAAATTAGTAGTTAAATCTCCTATCAGCGGAATTGTTGCGGAAAGGAACGTAATTATAGGCCAGATGGTAGATGAAAGCACTACCGCATTTAAGATTATGAACATTGCCGATGTTATAGCCGAAGCTCAGATTTACGAGAAGGATATCCCTAAGCTTGCCGGCTCCCCTGCCGCAACATTCGCAACATCAGTTTATCCCGGTGCGGAATTTAAGGGAAAGGTTACATTCATATCGCAGACGGTTGATGAGAAGACAAGGACAATTTTCGTGCGCGCTTCAATACCCAATGCAGGAGGCAAATTAAAACCTGAAATGTTCGGCGAATTGAAAATTCCCGTTACCCAAAGCGTTAAAACAATTGTAGTTCCAGCCGATGCAGTAATTAACGATAACGGCAATTATTATGTTTTCATCAGAAAAGAGGGGAACACATTCGAGAAAAAGGACGTTAAGCTTGGCATTAAAGATGGCAATAACGTTGAGATTACCGATGGAATCAAGGTAAAAGATAATGTTGTTGTTAAAGGGGCTTTTTACCTTAAATCGGAACTTCTTAAAAGCTCATTCGGCGAGGAGGAATAATGCTCGAGAAAATATTACACTTCTGCCTTAAGCAGAAAACACTTATAATTGTAGTTATTCTTCTTATTGCCGCCTTGGGGGTATATTCATTTATTAAACTTCCAATAGACGCTTTTCCAGATGTTACAAACAATCAGGTTGAAATTACCTGTTACGCAAACGGACTTTCGGCATACGAAATTGAAAGGACCGTTACCTATAAAGTTGAAATGGCAATGAAAGGCCTGCCCAACATAACCCAGATGCGCTCGGTTACAAAATACGGAATCTCCATTATTACAATCGTTTTTGAAGATGATATGGATATTTATTTCGCCCGTCAGCTTGTTTTTAAACGCCTTGCCGAAGCCAAGGAGAGCGTTCCTAAAGGGGTTGAAATAAGCATGGGACCCATTGCCACCGTTATGGGGGAAATTTACCAGTATTACATAGACGGTAAAATGCCCGATAACGAAAAGGACAGGGTTGCATACCTTACCGAACTGAGAACATTGCAGGAGTGGGTTATCAGTCCCCTTTTAAAGGGTATTAAAGGGGTAAATGAAATTAACTCATTCGGGGGATATTTTAAGCAGTATCAGGTAGTGGTTGACCCTGAGAAATTAGTTAAATACGACGTTACCCTTGACGACGTAAGCAAGGCGGTTGAAAACAATAACCAGAACGTGGGGGGCAATATACTGGTAAACAACTCTGAACAGTATATCGTCCGCGGTATAGGGTTAATTAAAGATACCAGCGATATACGCAATATTACCCTTAAATCATCCCACGGAACCCCGGTTTACATAAAGGATGTGGCCGATGTTAAATTAGGCCAGGCAGTGCGCCAGGGGGCATCAATACTAAACGGCGCGCAGGAATGCGTAGGCGGTATTGTTATGATGCTAAGGGGCGAAAACAGCCGCGAGGTTGTTCAGAGAGTTGAAGAAAAAATAAACGAGATAAATAAGAATAATATTCTGCCAGCGGGCATTAAGCTAAAACCATATTACGACCGTTCCGATATTGTTAACGCAAGCGTAAGAACCGTTTCATCGGCATTGCTGGAGGGTTCTATTCTTGTTCTTTTAGTGCTTTATCTGATGCTAAGAAGCATACGCGGTTCGCTTGTTGTGCTTATTGCGCTTCCCCTATCGCTATTAATGACTTTTATTGCGATGAAACTTTTCCATATTGACGCCAATCTTATGACGTTAGGAGGTCTTGCCATTTCCATTGGCATGATAATAGACACGACAATAATACAGGTTGAAAATGTTCAGCGCCATTTTTCGATGAATGACGGGGAGAACAATAAATTCTTTAAGGTTATTAAGGCGGCAATTGAAGTGAGGAAGCCGAGCATTTTCGGCGAGCTTATAATTGCGCTTACATTTATTCCCATTCTTTCGCTCGAAGGCATTGAAGGGAAGATGTTCACCCCCCTTGCCAAGACGGTAATAATAGCATTAAGCTCTTCCCTGCTCCTTTCAATATTTGTTATTCCGGTAATCTGCTATATTTTCCTAAAGCCTACAGCAGAGAAAGAAAGCTTTATAATGAAATTCTTCCATAAGCATTATACCCCTCTGCTCAATTTCAGTATGATGAGAAAGAAACTGATATTTGTTTTATCTACAATTCTCGTTCTTTCTTCATTTGCCATCTTTCCCCTTTTGGGAACAGAATTCATACCCATTATGGATGAAGGGGCGTTCGATTTCGACGTTCAGCTCCTCCCCACGGTATCGCTTGATAAGGCTATTGAGGTAAACAAGCTTATAGGTACTAAACTGAAAAAATTTGACGAGCTGGAAACGGTTGTTGGACGTGTAGGCCAAACCGGCCTTGCGCTAGACACCAGAGGCCCCGATAAAGCAGGCTACGTTGGCGTAATGCGCCCGCGCAAGGAATGGAAGGAGAACATTACAAGGGATGAATTGACCGAAAAGATGAGAGATGCCCTCTCAACAATTCCGGGCATTTCATACGGGTTCAGCCAGCCTATACAATGCCGCATTGACGAACTTGTTGCCGGCACCAGGGCACAGCTCATAATAAAACTTTTCGGCAACGATGTAAATACCCTTGCCCAGAAAGGGGATGAAATTGCAAATGCGGTATCGCACATT
>DAHYUM010000111.1 GCA_027398005.1 bacterium | reverse complement strand
ACATTAGCCCCTTCAAGCAGAAGCAGTGCTTTATCCTGCGGCATTCCCTTGACCGTATATTCATTCATCAGTTCAATCAGTTCGGGGGGCTGAATTCCTTTGCGCGCATTTTTAAGTGCATCGGGGAGTTTTTCGAATCCTGTTTTGCTAATTGCGGTAGTTTCGTAAACCGGAACGCCGAGAAGCTGAGAAAGTTTTTCCGAATCGATTTTAATCTTTCTTTTTTTCAGTTCATCGCAGAAATTGAGAACGACCGAAACTTTTTTACCCATATCAATAAGCTGAAGTGTAAGAAAGAGGTCCCTTTCAAGGTGAAGCGAGTTGACGATATTTAAAACCGTATCGGCCTCAATAATAATTGAGCGCGCCACCCGTTCCTCTTCGTTAAAAGAGGAAACGCCGTAAACACCGGGGGTATCGTAAATTTCGTGTCCGTTATAGACGCATTTAGTAATTGATACCGTAGTGCCGGGGAAATTGGACACGTCTACATACACGCCGCTGAAATAATTAAAGAAGCACGATTTGCCAACGTTAGGGTTGCCCACAAGTGCTATTTTATTATTGTTTAACTGTGCGGCTGCTGGTTCGGGAGTATGATGCTTATTCACAATTTTATCTTTCATAATTAGCAGAAAATGACCTTAATTTTTTTAGCGAGATCGAAACCGATTGCGATCTCCTGTCTGTTCTTTTGAAGTACAATAGTGCCCCCCGGAAGCCGTTGGAGGCATTTAAGAGTATCCCCTTCGGAAATACCTATTCTTATTAATTGTGCTTTATAGTTCCCGTCGGGGAGCTTTGCAATTTTAATTAGCGAACCTTTTTTCGATTTATCTAACGTTTCATTTCCCATTTTTCATATTCTTGCATTTAGCGCTTTTATTGCATTTACCGAAAATATTGAAGGCATATCCGGTAGGCTGGAACCCCAGCTCCGATGTAATTTCTTCAATAAGCTTATTTACTTTAGGATTAGAGAATTCCATAATAGCGCCGCAGTCGGTGCAAATTAAATGATCGTGCGAAGAGCGCTCGAAATTCGATTCGTACCTGGTTTTGTTTTCGCCGAAGTTCCTTTTTGAAAGGAGGGAGCACTGGGTAAGAAGTTCAAGAGTGTTATAAACGGTAGCCCTTGAGATGTTGGAATTTTTCTTTTTCATCTCTACAAAAAGCTCATCGGCAACAAAATGCCCTTCGTATTCAATTATAGCGTCAAGAATCTCGAATCTTTCAGGGGTGATGCGGAATCCCCCGTCTTTAAGAAACTTGCGGAACCGGTCGTGTGCTTTATTGGAATTCAGAATTCTACCTATTATTTAGATTTAGTCTACATAAGTTTATCAATATTTTTTCCATTTTACAAATATTTTTTAATGTAAAAGAAACTTTTATTCCCCATTTAGTGGTTTATTATTAAAATAATCGTTAGAATAAATAATAAAAGGGAGATAATATGTCAGGAACATTCGAAGTAATTGAAAGAGTAGGGGTATCTACCGAATCGATTGCCCAGGCTGTCCGCAATGCGGTTGAAGAAGCGCATAAAGAAAAAAAAGTAGCCTGGTTCGAAGTGGTTGAACAGAGGGGAAGAGTAACCTCTGAAGATAAGGTGGAATTTCAGGTAAAAGTAAAAATTGGAAGAAAATTAAACTAACCCAAACAAAAGGAGATAATATGTCGTTGAAAAAAGGTGATTTAGCCCCCGATTTTACATTAAAAAGCCATTTATTGGAAGACGTTCAGTTAAGCAGCTTTAAAGGGAAGAAAAATGTGGTAGTATTATTTTTCCCCCTGGCGGGCACGGCAGTATGCGAAAAAGAATTATGCTCAACACGCGACAGTATGAAAGATTATGAGAATCTGGATGCACAGGTACTTGCAGTAAGCGTAGACAGCCCATTTGCACAGAAATTATGGGCCGACAGGCATCATTTTAATTTTACTCTATTGAGCGATTTCAACAAGGAAATATGCCAGAAATACGGAGCATATTACGATGTATTCGTACCGGGTAAATTCGATTACAAGGGAGTAGCCAAGAGATCGGCATTTGTAATTGATAAAAACGGTGTAATTCAGTACACAGAAGTACTTGAAGACGCCGGAAAAGAACCGGACTACGAGGCAATCCAGTCCGTTTTAAATAACTTGAAATAATTTAACCGGGCCGCTCTTAATATATTTAGGGGTGGCCCTTTTTATAAGGTGGAATATGGAAGGGAAAAAGGCACCCGCATTTACTCTGCCTAACGCAGAGGGGAAAAAAGTTTCGTTAAAGGATTTTTTAGGAAAAAAAGTTGTTTTATATTTCTATCCTAAAGATATGACTTCGGGGTGTACCAGGGAGGCATGCGATTTCAGGGATGAATTCCCGAATTTCGGCAAACTGGATGCGGTTGTAATTGGCATTAGCGCCGATCCGGAGGAAATGCACCGGAAATTTAAAGGGAAATACGATCTCCCGTTTGAATTATTGAGCGATACCGGAAAGGAAGTTCTAGAAAAATACGGCGTTTGGAAAGAAAAGAGTATGTACGGCAGGAAATATATGGGTATTGAAAGGACTACATTTGTAATTGACGGAAAAGGGGTTGTAAGGAAAGTATTTCCAAAGGTTAAGGTTGCGGGGCATATTGAAGAGGTATTGAAAACACTTAAAGAGATTTGATAAATGATTTATGTTTCGAGAAGGGAGGTTTTCAGCGCATCCCACAGGCTTCATAATCCGGCGCTGAACGATGAAGAGAACAGGGCTCTGTTCGGAAAATGCAATTCGCCCAACGGGCACGGGCATAATTATACACTTATTATTACCGTAGGGGGCGAAATTGACCCTGTCTCGGGGTATTTAATTGACCTTAAAAAGCTTAAGGATATTGTAAAAGAGAATGTTATTGATAAAGTGGACCATAAGAATTTAAACATGGATGTTGATTTTCTTAAAGGGGTTATAACTACAACCGAGAACCTGGCTGTGGCATTCTGGAAAATTCTGGCGGATAAAATTCCATCGGGGCGGTTATATTCGGTTAAGATTGCCGAAACGGAAAACAATTTTTTTGAGTACAAAGGAGAGTAGTTTTGAACAAAGATGAAATTGCAAAAAGCATACACAATATTTTAGTGGAACTGGGAGAGGACCCCGAAAGGCAGGGACTAAAGAGGACCCCCGAAAGGGTAGCCAAAGCATACGAATTCCTTACGCAGGGGTATAATCAGGATATTGAAGAAGTACTTAACAATGCAATATTCGAAGAAAAGTATGACGAAATGGTTATAGTAAAGGATATCGATTTTTACAGCATGTGCGAGCATCATCTACTCCCTTTTTACGGCAAAGTACATATTGCATATATACCAAACAAAAAGATTGTAGGCTTAAGCAAAATACCCCGCATAGTTGAAGTGTTTGCCAGAAGGCTTCAGGTTCAGGAACGGATGACGCAGGAAATTTGCGATACAATAGAGAAATACCTTTCTCCGCGCGGAGTAGCAGTTGTTTGCGAAGGGTATCATATGTGCATGATGATGCGCGGTGTGCAGAAACAGAATTCGATTACCACTACAAGCGCAATGCACGGAATATTCAAGGAAGATTCCAGAACGAGGACCGAATTTCTTAATTTAATAGCGCAGAAGAGAATATAATGGCCGAAAAGAAGAAAGAGATAATTTGGGTTACCGGTGCAGGTTCGGGTATTGGAAGGGAAACCGCCCTTGCATTTGTTAATGCCGGATATGAGGTGGCGGTTACTTCGCGCAATACCGAAATGCTGGAAAAATTAAAAGAGGGGCTTGGCGATAAGAAAAGCCTGGTGAAAATTTTCAAATGCGACATTTCTAATCACGAAGAAGTAACGGCAGTATATGCTAAAATGGCTAAAGATTATTTCGTATCGTGCTTAATAAATAATGCCGGAGTAACTTCGTTCAAACCGGCAGGGGAAGATTCGGTAGAGGAAATTCAAAGGATTATAAACACAAACCTGCTCGGCGCAATATACGGTATAAAAACAGTTTTGCCTGCAATGGTTTCGGCAGGCAGGGGAAGTATTATAAATACCGTATCGGTAGTGGCAAAAAAGATTTTTCTAAACAGCAGCGCTTATTCAGCTTCCAAAAGCGGCCTGCTTGCCTATACCGATGTTTTAAGGGAAGAATTAAGGAACAATAACATAAAAATTATCAACATTCTGCCGGGTGCAACTAAAACTCCTATATGGCCCAACAGGGCGCTGGAAAAATTTAGCGAAAGGATGATGACTCCGGGGGATGTGGCTAATGTAATTTTAAAATTATATGCATTGGATGGTACCGCAGTACCCGAGGAAATTACCTTAAGGCCTCTTAAAGGGGATTTATAGCTCCTTTGCCGTTATAAAAAATTATTTTAGTTTTCAATCTGTAATATAAAATCATAGTTATGGCCGATAACTTTACTTTAGATGAAAATGCCATCCAGGAAATACGGGAATATGACCTGCTGGTTATAAAACAGCAGCTTCACGAAATTGAAAGGGTTGAAGATAAAATTTCGTTTATTGAGCAGAAACTGAAGGAATTGAAAGGTAAGCTGGATGGCATTGCAAAGGATATCGAGTCGCTGGACGGAAAAATAGACCTCAACAATATCGAATTCAACAAGAAAATCTCAATTATTAACTATAAGCAGATGATATTCAGGAACTCAAAATTCGGGCTTTTGGAAGAGCTTGTATTCTGGAAAGACCGGTTTATAGTGAAGATTTTGAGCGAAAAAGCGAAAATTTTGACTGATTTGAAGGCTTTAAAGCAGGAAAAGAATATTCCTTAAATTTTTTCTTCTATGGGCTAAACAATCGATTGGAAATTACTATAATCTTACTACCCCTTAGAAATACAATCTTTCCCCCTCGAGGCTGGTTGAGAAACCAGCCTCGTCTTTTTTAAATAGGGGGTATAAGGGGTTGGGGTGGGTAGTGATAGGAATTATTTATTTTCTGTGTTGTCTTTATTCTGCTGATTATCTTTTGCAGGCTGGGCCATTGCCGGGCGCATCATTCGTCCCTGCATCATTTTCTGTCCCATCATCATTCCTTGTCCCTGCATCATACCGGGTCTCATTCCGTTGCCTCTATTCATAAAAGTTCTGTTGCCGGCGCCGCGGTGCATCATATTATTTCCCATTCTATCCTGCATTCTTCCTTTAACCGCATTATTCATCATGCCTCTCATCATAAATCCTTTCTTAAACACCTCTTTCTGCTTGGCATCAAGAAGGTTGTAAACCTTAATCCAGTTCTCGGTTCTCAGTTTTTTAATCTGTAATTCCAGTTTGCTGTTAGAATCTGTAAGGTTAAGCATTTTATCAGTATTAAGCTCTTTTTCGGCAAAAAGCTTCTTTAATTCAACTCTGTTAAGCTGAATTTCGCTGTTAAGCTTAATTACCTCTTCCTGCATATTAAGGCGGAGCTGCTGTATTTTTCCTTTCTGCTCATCTGTAAGGTTAAGCATTTTCTGATGCTGCATCATACCCATACCGTTCCCCATGCGCATGCCCATCTTATTTTGCATTGGCTTAGCGGGGGTTGCGGGTTTGTCCTGGGCGAAAAATTGTCCTGCTGTAAAAAGGACAACAACTATTAAAATAGCGGCTTTATTTAGGGTTTTCATATTTTACCTCATTTTTAGTTTTCATCGGTTTGACATCCGATAGGGGGCCAGGGTTTAATCGAGGGGGAATTTAAGGTATAAGTGGGGCAAAAAAGATAAAATTTAAACTTTTTTTAAACTTTTAAATTAAACCCGTCTTTATTTATCTTTGTCTAAGGAGTAAATTGGTATATGACCGAACTGCAGGATTTTGAGTTAGTAAAGGAATTTATAGCGGGCAGCGAAGTTGCATTTAACAAGATTGTGCAAAAGTACCAGAGCAAGATATACTGGCACGCGCGGCGTCTCCTTGGCAACCATATGGATGCGGATGAGGTCACTCAGGAAGTTTTAATTGTTCTTTATAATAAATTGCATACTTTCAATTTCCAGTCATCTTTATTTACCTGGATATTCAGGATTGTTTCAACCAGAAGCCTGAATCATTTAAGGAAAGGGAAACTAAAGAAAATGCTCTTTTTTGAGGATGATGATGAGGAAAAAAGGTACAAAAACAACGAAGATATTGTACGCGATTTAGAGAATAAGGAAAAACTTGACAAATTGGACAAAGTATTGGATAAATTAGCTCTTAAACAGAAGGAAGTCTTTATTTTACGCAACTTCGAAGGTTTATCGTACGAAGAAATTTCGAAGATTACCGGCAGAAGCGTTGGCGGGCTTAAAGCGAATTATTTCCATGCAATAAAAAAAGTCACGGAGATGATGAATGAAAAGGAATGATGAAATATTGAAATATTTGTCGGATTTAATGAATGATAAAGAAAAAGCAGAATTTGAAAGAGAAATATCATTATCCGACGATCTGAGAAAGGAAGTTGAAAAATACCAATCCCTTCTCGGACAAATAAAATTTAACGCCGATATAAAGGAAGATTCCCCCTATTTCCAGAATCTGCTCCCCCGCGTAAGGGAAAAAATAGGGAAGGGGAAAGTAAAAAGGCTTTTACCCCGTGCGGCATACCTTGTGCCTACATTAACGGCAGTTGCTTTAATTATTATTAATATTGGCAAGTTTACCCCCGAAAAGGCTCCGGTTAATAATACCGGTAGTGTTAATACCGTAAAGAAAACAGAAGTAAAAACGGCTGAAAAAGGGGATGAACAGTATCTGAATGCAGATTACAGTGTTCTTGCCAATCTGGAATATATTGATGCCGCAAAAAGCGAACCTATTTCCTTTGAAGTAGGGCTTAAAGGGAACGCTAATCAGGAAACTATTCAAAAACTGGCCGATAGGTCTTTCGTAATACCCTATATGGAAGATTATTTTCTAGCTTCTAAGTAAGGTTAAAACAGGAGAAAATATGAAACGTTTATTTTTTATTTTGTTTTTAGGAACGGCTCTCGTTATAAGTGCGCAAACGAAAAGAAATCCTCACGATAGAGACAGCCAGGGAAATTCTCCCATGCAGCAGAATATAGACATGAGAGAGAAAATTAAACTGGTTGAAGTTTTGGGGCTTAACGAAGATACGGCGGTAAAATTCTTTG
Source organism: bacterium (assembly GCA_027398005.1). Classification (GTDB taxonomy): domain Bacteria; phylum Bacteroidota; class Ignavibacteria; order Ignavibacteriales; family Melioribacteraceae; genus JAEXUB01. Next base: position 1,992 of record DAHYUM010000111.1, on the reverse strand, counting down.
CAAGACGCAATCAGCAGAGGGACGAATTCAGGAAACTGGGGCAGGAAAGGGAAAACATTATTGATGAACTTGAAAATGAAATTAAAAGCGGCAAAAAAATTAAAGATACCTATTATAATGTACAGATAAATAAAATATTAAATGTAGAAAGCCGTATGGCAAAAACGAGGGAAAATTTTCTGGTCTCGCTTAAGAACCTCTTTACAACCGAGCAGTTAGCCAAGTACTATGTATTCGATACCCGCTACAGGGAAGAAATAAGAAACGAAATGATGCGTGGAAGCCAAAAACCGAAAAAATAGTTCACATTTATCTTGCTTTTTTTCTTTTTGAGCGATATTTTTGGCACAAAATTTTGCGGAAGTGGTGAAATTGGTATACACGCTACTTTGAGGGGGTAGTGCCCGTAAGGGCGTAGGGGTTCGAGTCCCCTCTTCCGCACCAAATTCCTCCTGAAAACCTTAAAATTCAAATCTTTTACTTACAATTTTTCCATTATATTTAGTACTAATTTTTTACCCTTTTTTTGTTCATTTTATTTTTGCTGATATAAAGAGGAACAATTATATTATTCACCTCGTATAAACTATGAAATAAAAGGCCCTGGCGTAATGAAAAAAATCAATTTAGCTTTTATATTCATTTTTATTATTTCCCTCCCCGTTGCTGCACAAAATAACTCAAACAGATTGGCAAAGGCTTTCGACATGTTCAATAAAAAGAACTACCCCCTTGCTTACGAGCAGTTCAATTCAATACTGAACGGGAAAAATGAAGTTAAGGATGCCGCTACTGCAAGTTTTTATCTTGCCGAATGCCTGCTTAAACTGAACGAAATTGATGGAGCTATTTCGCAATACGAAAAATTTGCAGAGGATTTCCATTTCTCAAATTTCAGGGATCTTGCCTTTTACCGGCTTGGCACTATCTATTTCGCAAAGAAAGATTATGCCAAGGCAAGGGAGAAATTCATTATCCTTCTGAATGAGTACCCCGCAAGCGATTACATTGCCGCTTCGAACTTTTTTGTGGGGGAATCCTATATGGCCGAAAAAAGGTTCCTTGAAGCGGAAGAGTATTATAAAAAGGCCATCTCTTTAGAAAAGACTAATCCATATATGGACCAGTCCATCTTCTCGCTAGCCAATCTTTACGAAAATATGCATAAATACGAAGACGCCGTTACTTATTACGACCGCCTGCTTACTTACTACCGCGACAGCAAACTGATTCCCGCGGCACAGCTTCGAATCGGCATCTGCTATTTTGAATTGAAGAATTATGATAATACTATTCTTGAGCTTACCGAACAGCCTGTTAAACAGCTTCCCGAAGATAAACAGCTGGAAGCCCAATATTATATTGCAAACGCCAATTACAGATTAAAGGAATACGATAACGCAAAAACGATATACAGAAATATAATTTCGGCAAATCCTTCGCCGGATATGATGAGGCAGGCAAAGTACGGGCTGGCATGGACTTTCTTCCAGTCGGAGGATTTTAAGAACGCATACAGTTTGTTCGATAACCTTTATAAAACCGGACAGGATACGATTGGCGTAAGCTCTTATTTCTGGAGCGGTGAAGCTAAAAGGTATTCGGGGGATAAAGATGCGGCCCGGGCTATTGCAGAAGATTTTGTAAAAAAGTACCCCGATAATTATCTGGCGCCGAGAGCAAAGTTTAATATTGGCTCTATGGATTACGATAAAGGAGAAAATGTTAACGCCGAAAGAAATCTGCAGGCTATCCTAAATACTAAAGACGAAGTAACCAAAGCGAAAGCATATACCTTTCTGGGGGAAATAAGCCTTAATAAAAAGGATTTCAACAACGCGCTTATAAATTTTAATAATGCTTTAAGTAACAGCGCCATAGGGGACGAGCTGAGGGAAAGGTCTCTGCTTGGAGTGGGAATTACAGATTTTTACCTTAATAAATATGACGACGCGATAAGGAACTTGACTTCCCTTAATGCAAAATCGGAAA
>DAHYUM010000110.1 GCA_027398005.1 bacterium | reverse complement strand
TGGAACCGTGCACCGAAGCGCCGCCCAGTTCTTCATCTGTTACCGTTTCCCCCGTTACTGTTTTTACTACTTTAGGGCCGGTAACAAACATGTAGCTTTTGCCTTTGGACATAATTGTAAAATCGGTAAGTGCCGGGGAATAAACCGCGCCTCCGGCGCAGGGGCCGAAGATTGCCGAAATCTGAGGCACCAATCCGGAAGCCATAATATTCCTCTGGAATATTTCTGCGTAGCCGCCGAGGCTTTTAACCCCTTCCTGAATGCGCGCGCCGCCGCTATCGTTAATGCCTATAATTGGAGCGCCGGCTTTCATTGCCTTATCCATTACCTTGCAGATTTTCTGCGCGAACATCTCTGAAAGGGAGCCGCCGAAAACCGTAAAATCCTGCGAAAATACATATACAAGCCTTCCGTCAATAGTACCGTATCCTGTTACAACGCCGTCCGATAAATAAAGCTGTTTATCTAATCCGAAATCGGTAGTCCTGTGCGATACGAACATATCGAATTCCTCAAAGCTTCCTTCGTCCAGCAGCATTTCAATTCTTTCGCGCGCCGTAAATTTTCCTTTTGCATGCTGAGCATCAATCTTATCCTGACCGCCGCCTAACCTAGCCTTTTCGCGCAGCTGCAATAATTCTTTAATTTTGTTTTCAATAGCCATAATTCACCTGATGAAATGAATAATTTATTTGCCGCATAGTTCTGTTAATACGCTTCCTGTCGATTTAGGGTGAAGAAATGCAATGTTCAAGCCTTCGGCACCCTTGCGGGGCTGTTTGTCTATTAACTGCACTCCTTTATCCTCCGCTTCTTTTAAGGCTTCTTCAATATTGTTTACGGCAAAAGCCAGATGATGAATTCCTTCCCCCTTCTTTTCGATATACTTTGCAATCGGTCCCTCGGGGGAGGTTGATTCGAGCAGTTCTATTTTTGTCTGACCTGCCATAAAAAAAGCTGTCTTAACTTTCTGGTCGGCAACTTCTTCAATTGAATAGCATTTGAGTCCTAATATATTTTCATAGTATTTAACGGCTTCTTCAAGGTTCTTTACCGCAATGCCTATATGTTCAATGTGTGTAATATCCATTTTCAATTCTCCTTAAATAACAACAGTTTCTTTATATTCGCCGTAAACGCCGCGCAGAGTATTGCAGATTTCACCAAGGCTGGTATATACTTTTACTGCGTCAATAATATGGGGCATCAGGTTGTCGTTTCCGGCGGCGGCTTTTTTAAGAGCTTCAAGTTTATTGTTAACCGCAATGTTATCCCTCTGGCTTCTTACCTTGTTAAGGAATACAATCTGGTCTTTCTGAACTTTCTCGTCAATTTTAAGAAGCTCCGCTTTCGAATCCTCTTTCTCGGTAAATTTATTAACGCCAACAACAACGCGTTCGCCGCTTTCAAGCTCCTGATTAAACCGGTATGCGGCCTTCTGAATTTCGGTCTGCACATACCCCTGTTCAATAGCGGGAATCATTCCCCCCATTGCTTCAATCTTATTAATATATTCTTCGGCCTCTTTTTCAATCTGGTCTGTCATCGCTTCAATGTAGTAAGAACCAGCAAGGGGGTCTATTGTATTTGCCACACCGCTTTCGTTGGCAATAATCTGCTGTGTTCTAAGTGCAATTTTAACCGATTCCTGTGTGGGGAGCGAGAGTGCCTCATCCCTCGAATTTGTATGAAGGCTCTGTGTTCCCCCTAAAACCGCCGCAAGGGTCTGAACCGCTACGCGTACGATATTATTATTAACCTGCTGGGCTGTTAATGTTGAACCGGCAGTCTGGGTATGGAAACGGAGCATCATCGATTTATCTTTTTTGGCGTTGAATTTCTCTTTCATAATTCTAGCCCATAGACGGCGCGCGGCGCGGTATTTTGCAACTTCTTCAAGCAGGTCGTTATGCGCGTTAAAGAAGAATGAAAGCTGTCCGGCAAACTGGTCAACATCAAGTCCTGCGTCTATCGCGGCTTTGGCGTAAGCCATTCCGTCTGCCAGTGTAAAGCCTACTTCCTGCGCGGCTGTTGAGCCTGCCTCGCGTATATGGTACCCCGAAATTGAAATAGTATTCCATTTGGGAACTTCCTTAGAGCAGAATTCGAAGATGTTTGTAATAAGCCTCATGGAAGGTTTAGGAGGGAAAATGTAAGTGCCGCGGGCAATATATTCTTTAAGAATATCGTTCTGAATAGTGCCCGAAATCTTATCCCTCGAAACTCCCTGCTTTTCGGCAACGGCAATGTACATGGCAAGCAGAACCGAAGCCGGTGCATTAATTGTCATTGATGTAGAAACCTTATCGAGTGGAATGCGGTCGAAAAGTATTTCCATATCGGCAAGGGTATCAATAGCCACGCCAACCTTGCCTACTTCCCCAAGGGCCATCGGGTCGTCGCTATCGTAGCCTATTTGGGTGGGGAGGTCGAAAGCGACCGAAAGTCCCATTTGACCTGCATCTAATAAATAGCGGTATCTTTCATTCGATTCCTTGGCGGTTCCGAATCCGGCGTACTGGCGCATAGTCCAGAATCGACCGCGGTACATTGTCGGCTGTACACCGCGCGTGAAAGGGTACTGTCCGGGGAAACCTAATTTTTCATCGTAATTCTCAAATTCGCAATCGAGCGGAGTATAAATCGGTTTAACCTGATTAAATGAGGGGGTGGTAAAGTTTTTCTGACGTTCGGGAAATTTGCTGATAGTTTTGTTATAAATCGAATCATCCCATTTTTTGTAAGCGCTCTGAACCTTCTCTTTAAGGGCGTCAATATTACTCATGTTTTCTCCTAATAATTTTGATGCAATAAATAATCAATAATTATGCCTAATTTGAAAAAATTCTAAAAATAAAACTCGGTAAAAAATATGATAAATAAAAAGATAATGAAGACTTTTTAATCCCCTAATTATTTCGAATTCGTACTATTTTCTTATAAATCGGAAAGCGAATTACCTTATCTGAAAAAAGAATCGGACTCCTATTTAATATTAGGCCGGCTACGGAAAGAGGTCAAAAGGGAGGGGGTGTCCTGCTTATAATTTAAAGTAAAGGGGGTAGGGCGGGCACAAAAAAAGCATCCGGCTTTGGCCGGATGCTTTTACATAGGAGATACAAACAAGTTAGCCTTATTGCCAGATAATTTCTCCGGCGGCCTGTTTCAATTCGTAAATTCCGAGTGTGTATTTATAAAAAGCCTCAAGGCGCATAAGCTTGCTCTGCGCAAGCGAGGTCTCGGCATCCAGCAGGTCCAGATTGGTAACCGTACCGGCTTCGTATTTAGTCCTTGCCAGTTCCAAAGCGTTTTCTGCCTGTTTAATGGCGGCTTCGGTGGTGGCAATTCTTTCGCGGCTTGAATTAATATCGGATGCGGCTTTGTCAATTTCAGATTTAATCTGTTCGGTAAGATCCTTTCTGTAGAATGTAGCCGCCTGAAAATTAGCGGTAGCTTCCTGCTGAAGGTTCTCTTCCTTATGCCCGCCGAAATAGGGAACGAACTTTGAAACCGGAATTAATATCTGCGCGGCAAAGACAAAATTTCCGCGCCATGAGTAAATGTTCGGTTCATATCCGTTCTTAAAACCGTAGATGGCCGCAACATTTAAAGATGGATTATTAATTACGGATGCGGCATCGTACTGGGCGCGTGCAACGTTTATCTGGTCATCGGCAAGTTTAAGTTCGTAACGGCTGCGGAACGCTGCGGATAAAAGGGAATCGGTATTAATATTAACCGGAGCCGAATCGAATCCCCCTTCGGGGTTAACAGGGGTATTGCTCGGCAGTCCCATAAGCCGGCGGAGATTTATCTCGGCTGTTTTAAGTGAGTTTTCCAGAGTGATTTTATAACTTTCGGCTGCGGAAATTCTTACGTTGGTAGTAAGAAGATCGAAATTGGTAGCTGTTCCGGCGTCCACCTTCTTTTTTGTCCAATCCAGATGTTTTTTAAGAGTATTTATCTGCTCGCTCTGAACGCCGATGCTTTTCTTAAGGAAAATTATAGCATAAAAATTCTGTACCGTAGCGTAAGCCAGCTGATGTTTTATAAGTTCAATTTTATCTTTGCCTCCGGCAATCTGCGAACCGGCAAAATCGATATTCTTTTCCCTTCTGCCGAAATCGTACAATGTAGCCGAAACAGAAACGTGTTCATCCCAGTTGTTATTTGGGGCCAGACCAATGCTTCCTAACCCGGGCATAACAAATGCGGGTATGGGGGAAATCCAGGTATAGTTAAGCGATACGTTGGCATCGGGGTAGAGCGAACTCTTGCTCTGTTCAACGCGCGCTAAACCTGCCTCAAGTGAAGATGAAGCCTGCTTGATGGAATTGCTTGCGGCAATTGCGGTTTTAATGGCGTCGTTAAGCTTAAGAGAATCGGTAGCCGACTGGGGGAATACCTGCGAAATTAAGCTGAGACTTAAAAAGACCGTTAATACAAATTTATGTTTCATTATTACACCAAATTATTTTCAGTTTATCAATAAATTAATTTAATCCATAGCCACAAATTCTTCGGCGCCCGCTTCCTTCTTTTTTCTCTTAAAGCGGAGGAATATAATGGGCACAACGCAAATAAAAGTAATTATAGCGGCAATAAAGAAATCGTCGTCAACCGCCGAAACGAAAGCCTGCATTCCGAGGTGCGAACCTATAATAGCCTGCGCCCTCTGAACTCCAAGCGCGTGCGTGCCTCCGCCGGTGCTCTGCGCAAAATGGGACAGGTTGTTTATAATATTCTGCGTAGCCGGAGAACTGTTGCTTGCCGCCTCTCCGTATACGGTAAGATGATAAGTAGTTCTGTTTGTTAACAGTGTACCCATAATAGCAACGCCGAAACTGCCTCCTATCTGCCTGAGCACGTTATACAAACCGGAAGCCTGAGCCATCTTATGGCGGGGGATATCGGATAGGGCTATTGCGCTTAAAGGAGTAAAGATAAATCCCATTCCCAATCCCCTTAAGTAGAGTGAAATCATAATTGTATGAGTCTCTGAAAATAGGGAAAGGTACTTATTAATAAATAAGCTTAGCGCAAGAATAGTAATGCCGAACAGGGCTGGAATTTTGGGGTTTACCCGGTCGGCCATCCGGCCGGCAAGGGGAGCCATAATACCCTGTATAATGCCTATTGGCAAAAAGAGGGAACCGCTCTGGAATGCAGTGTAGCCGAGTCCGTTCTGCAGATAGAGGGGAAGAATAAATGTACTGCCGAACATACCCATACCGAAAATGAATAGAATTAAATTAGCCACGCCGAAGTTGAAATTCTTAAGCAGGCGCAGTTCTATAAGCGGATGGGGTGTGTTAAACTCCCATACAAGAAATACAACAAGCCCAACGAATGACAACCCGAAACAGGATACAATAAATTCGGAAGACCATCCTCCCGTGTTCCATGCTGAGTTGCCGTCGGATAGCGCAATAAGAAGGAACGACAGGAATACAGAGACCGAAATAAAGCCTACAATATCGAATGGCTTTTTTTCGGGATTCCGGTATTCGCGCTGTATAATAAAGGTGGCAATAATGCCGAAAACACCTATAGGCACGTTAACATCAAAAATTGAGTGCCATGCAAAGTTATCGATAAGATAACCGCCAAGCGTCGGTCCCAGTGATACTGAAGCGGCCGCGGCAATGGACCAGAAGCCGAGCGCCATTCCCCTTTCTTCGGGGGGGAATTCCCTTGTTACAATTGCAAGCCCTACGGGCATCATTAGTCCCGCGCCTGCCCCCTGAATAATACGGAACATAATTAATGCCTGTTCATTCCATGAAAGGGAACAGAGCAGCGACCCGAAAGTAAACAGGAACAATGAAAGCGCATAGGTGCGTTTGTAGCCGAAGCGGTCTGCAATCCAGCCGGAGGTTGGAAGCATTACTGCAAGCACAAGAAGATATCCTGTTGCAACCCATTTAACTTCGTCAACGCTGATGCCGAAAGTAGCCATAATCTTTGCAAGCGCTACGTCAACAATTGTAGCATCGAGAACAGCCATAAAGGTGCCAATCATAACATTTGCAAGCACCCACCATTTGTACGATGAATGCTCGTGATGCAGGGATGGTATCTGGTTTACGGCATGTTCCCTTTTAAATAATTTACCTAGTGCGGACATACTTATCTCACTTTAACTGATACTTCGACCGACATACCGGGTCTGAATACAAATTTTTCGGCAGAAGGGCTGTTATTCCCCATTATTGAAATTTTAACGGGAATACGCTGGGTAACTTTTGTAAAGTTGCCCGATGCATTGTTTGGGGGAATAAGGGAAAATTCGGATGCAGTATAATCGCCTATGTTAAAAATCTTTCCGTCGAAGTTTACTCCGGGGTAGCTGTCAACGGTAAATTCAACATTCGAGCCAACGTGCAGTTTGCCCACTTTTGTCTCTTCCATATTGGCGGTAACCCAAAGGTTTTTCAAATCGTAAATTGTAAATACAGCCTGCCCCGGCTGAATTACATCCCCCGAGAGGACCCATCTCTTTGCAACAACGCCATCCATAGGTGCAACAATAATGGTATTCTTAAGCTGGGTATCTATAACGCCCAGCTGGCTTTTGGTAGCCGAAATTCTAGAAATGTCGATATCGTAAGCAGCCCTAGCGGCGTCAAGCGCTTTGCGCGCGTGGTCGTACTGTTCTTTTGTAGTAACGCCCCCTTTGAACTGGAGTTCGGCGCGCTGGAAATCTTCCTGAGCCTTATCCACATTTACCTTTGAAAGCTTGATTGTTTCTTCGGCAAGTTTAATTGAAGCAACGGTAGAATTTTTCTGAGCAAGAAGGTCGGAATCGTCGAGCTTTACAAGAATCTGCCCCGCCTTAACCGAGTCTCCCTCCTGGGCGCCGAGGTAGGTAATGCGCCCCAGAATTTTAGAACTGATAGAAACCCGGTCGGCATCCACAAAAGCGTCGTCGGTAGAAACATAAGCCATAAGATTGCCGTACCAGTAATAAGCCGCAACCACAACGGCGGCAAAGAGAATAAGAAGGGGAATAATTACCCTTTTTTTCTTGTATAGAGGCAGGTTATCTATATCGCCATTCCCGTTTCCGTTAACAGATGCTCCTTTATTATTGTTTGATGGAGCGGAATTTTTGTTATCCATTTTTTATCCTCGTTATCTTTTTATTATTCCATTTAAAATTATTTCTGCAATATTATTCATAGCGGCTTTAACAGCCAGGTAAGTTTCTTCGTTAAAATTATTCAAGTTGATTTTAAGGTTCCAGGAACGCGCACCGAAGAGCATCTGGACAATTAAAAGTGCCGTTTCCTTAGTATCCTTTATATCGAACACTCCTTTTTCATCTCCCGCTATAAGAATGCGTTGGAGAATTTCGACTTCTATAAACTGGAATTTGCGGAAGAGTTCGTACTGCTGAAAGCGGGTATCGGAAGATTCGTTAAACGAGATAGCCCTTAAATTGGCAAGGTTCTTAAAATATTCTAATCTCTGCGCTGTAAACTCCCTGAACAATGCTTTAGGATCGGGTTCTTCTTTAATTATGCTTTCTATTGTATTAGCGAACTGTTCAAATTCGTTAATAAGAACCATTTCGTACAATGCATCTTTGGTAGGAAAGTAATAGTAGAGAGATGCTTTCCCCATTCCAAGATCGGATGCTATTTCATCCATTGTTACCTTAGAGAAGCCGTAGTAGGCAAATCTTTTTCGTGCGGCATCCAGTATGAGTCTCTTTTTTTCATTTGAAAGCTGTTCCGGCATAATATCAACCTTAAAACTATTCGACTGAAATACTTGTTTAGTCTAAAAATACGAGGTGATATCTTAAAAAGCAAGAAGTTTTTAAAAAAAATAGTTTAAAATGAAAATAAGACAGATGGTGGTAAAATGGTAAGAAAAGAGGATTAGATATCCTGTGCGCACCTGAATCCGAAATAATCATCGAAGAGGTTGGGGGCGTAGCCGTTGCGTAAGGTAATTCGGCATCCGAAATCGTTCAAATCCCACGAGCCTCCTCTAAGCAGTTTTCTATCTCCGGTATTGGGCCCCTGTGGGTCTTTCTGCGGTGCGGCGGTATAGTTGGCATACCAGTCGCTGCACCATTCCCACACATTTCCCGCCATATCGAATACCAAGCTCGTTAGGTCTTTTTAATCCGACCGGGTTGGTTTTACCCCCCGAGTTGTTATAGTACCATGCTACTTCATCAATATTATTGCTGCCGCTGTAGTTAAAACCTTTATTCAGGTTGCCCCCCCTTGCCGCAAATTCCCATTCGGCTTCGGTAGGCAGACGTTTGCCTACCCATTTAGCGTATGCCTCGGCATCCTGCCAGCTTACGTTTACAACCGGGTGGTTGTCAATCCATCCCCAGTTGGGGGTATTGGGCAGTGCCCTGCGTGTGACGCGGCAGAATTCCTTGTACTGTTTAACGGTGACGGGAAATTTTTCTATATAAAAACTCTTTAGTTCAACCATGTGAATCGGTTTTTCGTCGGCGTATTCGTTGCTGCCCATGCTGAAAGTTCCCCCCTCTACAAGAATCATTTCGCCCCGTTTAATTCTTTCCTCATCCAGCTTTTTAATCCTTTCAATTTCGTCAACGCGGGCTTTCCATTCCTTAATTTCGCGGTTGGTGGAATCGAGCCCTTCGGCATCGAGAAAAACATTCTGAGCTTCCGAGTAGCGTTTCAGTTCTACAAGCCTTTTCCCCTCTTCAAGCAGTTCAACGGCTTTCTTCTTTTTCTTTTTAATTTCCTCTTCCTGTCTCCTCTTTGCATCTATAGCGTAGATAACATCCGAAACGCTTTTCATTCTGCCTGTCTTTTCCCTTTCGAGGCATTTCATTGCTATTGAGGCAAGGTCGCTTTTTTCTTTAAGGGGAGTAATGGAAATCATCGGGTTCATTTTCTTTTCTTTAATAAGCTTAGCCGAACCGCTGTAGGGGAGGTCTCCGTCTATAAGCTCGTAAAGTATCATTCCAAGCGCATAAATATCCGCCTCTATGCCTACATCTTTCCATCGGGCGGCCATTATCTGCTCGGGGGCCATATAGGCTGGCGTGCCGATCGCCGTGCCGGGCATGGTCAAATTCAAGTTATCATCAAGATGTTTGGCGATGCCGAAGTCGATCAGCATCGGCCAGTTGTCGCCAGCCAGCAGAATATAGCCCGGCTTGATGTCGCGG
>DAHYUM010000010.1 GCA_027398005.1 bacterium | reverse complement strand
TAGAAAAGTACCCGCTATCTTTATTGATAAGGGAAACGTAGGCGTAATAACTTCAATGGACGGCGAACAGATTCCTGCAGGAAGACTGCTTGCAAAGAAAATTGAAGGGCACTCCAATTTTGAGAACGGAGAGGCATTCCTCAATAACAAGGGACAGAAAGGGCCCCAGATAGATATTCTTTTCCCGGGCACTTACCGTATTAATACGGATCTGTTCCATATTGAAATTCAGAATGCGACTATTATACCCGCAAACAATGTGGGTTTAATTACCGCGCTCGACGGCGAACCCCTGCCCGATGCCGAATATGTAGCTAAATCGGTAACCGGACATAATGATTTTCAGAACGCGTCTAAATTTCTTGAAAACGGAGGACAGCGCGGCCCGCAGTTCGATGTTCTAAGGCCGGGAACGTATTATATCAACCCCCTCTTATTCAAAGTTGAACTTGATGAAGTTGCGGTTGTTGAAAGAGGCCAGGTTGCAGTTGTGGTTTCGAACGTCGGCGAAGAACCGGCGCAGGTGCGTAAAGCAATTGAAGAAACCGCTAAAATTGAAAATGCCCCTTTGGGCAGCGATGCATATAAAGACATTGAAAAACGCCTTAATGTCGGTATTGAACGTTATGTAGTACCTAAAGGATACCGCGGTATTCAGCAGGAAGTAGCAGGCCCCGGTTTCTATTACCTTAACAGAAGAGCATACATTGCTTATATTGTAGATACAACCAATATTACAATCGACTGGGATGATTCCAATTCGACCCGGTTCGATCCTCTGAAAGTAATTTCAAGGGACGGTTTTGAAATAAGCGTTTCGGTTAAGGTGGTTATTAGGGTACGTCCGGACCAGGCGCCTTACATGGTTGCCAAAATAGGCTCTATAGAAAACCTTATACTGCACGTAATTCATCCGATGATAGATTCGAGCTTCCGCAATCAGGCTTCATCAACATCGGCAATGAATTTTATGCAGGACCGTCAGGAGGAACAGCGTAAAGCCGAAGACCGAGCCAAAGGCGAACTGGAGAAATACCACGTTGAGTGTGTTTCGGTATTAATCTGCCAGATTTCCCTGCCGCAGGAACTGATGGATACGCAGACCAAGAAAATTATTGCGCAGCAGCAGCAGGCAATGTACCAGGATATGCAGAAAGCGGAACAGACAAGAATTGCAACCGAGAAGACGCGTTCCGAAGCGGACCAGCAGAAAAATCTTGTTGAAGCCGAAATTGGCGTTAAGATTGCCGAGCAGAATAAACAGAAGAATATCCGCTCTGCCGAAGGGGAGGCCGAAGCAATAAGGCTCCGCGCCGAAGGCGAGGCAAAGGGTATTAAAGCCAAAGGGGAAGCCGAGGGCACCAAAATTCTTGCCATTGGCGAATCGACCGCGAAGGCTTATGAACTTCAGAATAAAGCTGTTGGCCAGCAGGGCGTTACGGCTATTGAAATTGCAAAACAGATTGCCGCCGGCAACGTAAAAGTTACTCCCGATTTTCTTGTGCAGGGGGGAGATAATTTAGGGGGACTTTTATCGGCGTTTTTAACCAATCTTATTGCGGTTCCGAAAGGTTCAGAAAAACAGCCTGCCGGCGCCGAAATGAAATAGGCTTTCATTGAGTGTGGTGTTTAACGAGGGACTATCTACTATAGTTCTTTGGGGGAAGGGTAAAAAAGGCAAAGGTAAAACTTTGCCTTTCCTTTATTAATGCCCTGCCGGCTTTCCAATGCGCATGCATTCCGCCTTATGATTCCTCGCCGATATTTCCTATTTTTTAAAATCACTTTTTTAAGGAATTATGAATGAACGACGCAATTAAAAACTTTTTTTATCCGGCTTCAATTTGCGTTGCCGGGGCTTCATCAAAAGAAAAAAGTATTGGATATGAAATATTAAGGACAATCAAGGATTACGGTTATACCGGAAAAGTACTTCCCGTAAACCCGAAAGGGGGAAATGTATTAGGCTGCGAATGTTACCTTACGATAGAGGATATTAAGGAAAGCATAGACATGGCAATTGTTGTAGTGCCAAAACAGTTTGCCGAAGATTCAATTGACGCGCTGCTTAAAAAGAATGTTAAATCGATAATACTTATTACCGCAGGCTTTAAGGAAGTTGGCAAAGAAGGGGAAGAAACCGAAAAGCGGATTACCCGTAAAGTTAAGGAAGCCGGCGGAAGGCTTATTGGTCCCAACTGCATGGGGGTAATAAACGCCCGTCCTTCCACAAAACTCAATGCCACATTCGTAGCCGAAAGGCCCGAAGTTGGCTCGCTTGCTTTCCTTTCGCAGAGCGGGGCGCTTGGCGCCGCGGTTTTAAATTCACTGCGCGATACCGACATTAAATTTTCACATTTCGTAAGCGTTGGCAACAAGGCCGATATAAATGAGAACGACCTGCAGAAATTCTGGCAGGAGGATGAGAATATTTCGGTGCTTACATTCTATCTTGAAAGTTTTGTTGACGGAGAGGATTTTATTAAACCCGTTATGCTTGGCAATGTTACCAAACCGATGATAGTGCTAAAATCGGGCAAGACCTCAAGCGGCATGAAAGCGGCCTCTTCGCATACCGGGGCGCTGAGCAGCAAGGATAAAATTGTTGAGGCGCTTCTTAATCAGTTCGGCATTATTAGGGCAAATGATTTAAATGAACTTTTCAATACGGCAAAGGGATTTGAGAACTTCCCCGTACCGAAGGGCAAAAGGGTTGCGGTAATTACAAACGCCGGAGGCCCCGCCATTCTAGCCGTTGACGCAATTGAAACGGAAGGGCTTGCACTTGCCGGCCTTACGGCAGATACAAAAAGAAAGTTGCGCGAAATTGTGCATCCCGAAGGGAGCGTTGAAAATCCGGTTGATATGCTGCCCGGGGCAACCGCAGAACTTTATAAAACGGTAAATGAAATTGTAGCGGCCGACGGGAATGTTGATGCCGTTGTTTCAATTTTTGTTGAACCGGTTATGGTTAAGGCAATGCCCGTAATTGAGGGAATAAATTCAATTTCATCTTCTAAACCGATTCTCCAGGTATGCATGCCACTGCCCGAATTCTGGCAGGAGTACAGGACTAATTCCGCCACCAAGAAGGCAATTTTCCGCAACCCCGAGGACCCGGCGGAAGTTATTTCGAATATGTTGTTTTATTCCAAAAGCGCCGAAAAGCTGAAAAACAATTTTGACCGCTACAGCGCCCTTGCAAATGGAAGCGGAAAGGCAAAATATAATTTCGGAAGCGGGTTTATTTCACCTGCCGATGTAAACAAAATCTGCGCAGATTACGGAATTCCGGTTGTTAAGGAAGTTCTTGTTAAGCCCGAAGACCTTCATTACTTCAACGAAATTGAATACCCCCTTGTGATAAAAGGAATCAATAAAAATGTTGTTCACAAAACCGAGATGAGCGCGGTTAAATTAAACATAAAGGATAAAGACGCATTAATTATTGCCGCGGAAGAAATAAAAGAAAGTTTTGCAAAACATAATTTCACGGTAGATGAATTTTTAATTCAGCCATATATAAAGACAAGGCACGAGCTTCTTATAGGCGGTTTCCGCGATCCTTCATTCGGGCCTATTGTAATGTTCGGAAGCGGCGGCAAGTATGTCGAAGTATTTTCCGATACATCAATAAAATCGGCATACATTTCGGATGACGACATTGAGGCAATGATAAGCTCTACAAAGATAGGCGCGGTTTTAAAGGGAGTGCGGGGCGAAGCTCCGGCTGATATTGAAGCACTCAAAAAGATTATAAAATCGGCGGCCGCCATGATATCCGAAAACGGGAATCTGGCGGAATTTGACCTTAATCCGCTTCTTTTGACAGAAGATAACAGGTTTTTTGCCGTTGACGCAAGAATTAAATTCAGCTGAATTGATGAATCCGGCATTTAATTGCGGCATCTAATTAATTAAAAATAAATTGGAGCATGAAATGGCCGAAAAGAAAGCATACGTTAGACAAATTAAAGGAATTACCTTTGCGGGCAAATCCGATTCGAACCACTGGGTTACAATGGACGGCCCCGAAAATTTCGGCGGAAGCGACGCAGGCGTAAGGCCGAAGGAATTAATACTCATCGGATTGGGAGGCTGCACAGGAAGCGATGTTGTTACCATACTTCAGAAAAAGAAAGTTGATATAAGCGGATTTGAAATGAACCTCAGCGCCGATGTTGCCGAAGAGCATCCGCAGGTATATACAAAAATTCATATCGAATATGTTTTCTACGGGAAAGGGATTCAGGAAAAGGATGTTGAAAGGGCAATTGAACTATCGATGACCAAATACTGCGGCGTTACCGCAATGCTTAACAAAGCTATGCCCGTTACGCATTCATTCAGGATTGAAGAAGCAAAACAATAGTTTTATACTGCACACAAAAAGAAAGGCGGACTAACGGTCCGCCTTTTTTATTTCCGCATTATTTCAAATTCAATTATAAATACTCTTCAGGAATTTTGCGCCTTCCCGAATAGCCGTCTTCGGGGCGGTGATAAAAGAGTATTTCCTCTTCATCGCTGCGCCAGCATAGATAAACCTCTTCTTCATAAATCATCGCAGGGAAATCGACCATGCCTACCGTGAAATTCCAGTCCTTATAAAAGCACCCTATTTCTTCAAGTTCCGAAAGGTAGCCGTTCATTTTTAGAAGGAGAGTTTTGATTTCTTCGTTGTTTTCTATTTTACCGTCCAGCGCGTCGGCAATGCTTTTAATAATAAACCCTGTATCGAGAATATCCTTAACAATCTGTTTTACCAGGGGAAGAGTCTGCTGGGCCTCTTTACGGGTAAAATATTTCGTTTCAATATCGTTCATCGGATCATCTTTCTTTTTACATAGATAATCGAATAAAAGATAAGGAATGTTAAGGAGATAATGTAGAATATTTAAATATTATGAGTTGATTTTTTCGCTTATGAAATATATCTTTAATTAAAGAAAGGCGGCTGATATGAAAATGAAAAAGAATTACGGCGACAAAGTAGATCTTGCCCTGAACACCTGGGTAAAGCTGGCGCGGGCTTTTAATTCTTTCTATAAGAAATCTACCGATAATATCCGTTCATCGGGATTAACCCAGCCTCAATTTGCAGTTATTGACGTACTCGGACATCTGGGTCCCCTTAAAGTAGGCGAAATTTGCAATAAAATGCTCGTCAGCGGGGGTAACATGACCCTGGTTCTCGATAATCTCGAAAAATCCAATTTAATCGAAAGAATTCACAGTAAAGAAGACCGAAGAGCCATTGTGGTTAAACTTACCGCAAACGGGGAAAAGCTTTTTAGCGAAATCTTTCCCAAGCATGCAGACCACGTTAATAAGCTTATGTCCGTTTTAACCCCCGAAGAGCAGAAAACCTTGGGCGATTTGCTTAAAAAATTGGGCACCAGCGTGAACTAATCCTTTTTCTCCCTTTGTTTAAAGAATAAAGGAGAGAAAAAAATGATATCGGTTTATAAAAGCGGCACACGCGGACTCACCAAAATTGACTGGCTTACCAGTTACCATAGTTTTTCGTTCGGTGAATATTATAACCCATCCCGGATCCATTTCGGCCCTTTAAGGGTAATTAACGACGATTACCTTGAGCCGGGCGGAGGTTTTCCTACTCATCCCCATAAAAACATGGAAATTATTACCATCGTGCTTGAGGGGGAGCTGAGCCATACAGACAGCACCGGAAACTCTGAAACCATTAAATACGGCGAAGTTCAGAAAATGAGCGCCGGAACGGGTATTTTTCATTCTGAATTTAACGCTTCCGATTCGGAGAAACTGCACCTGCTTCAAATATGGATTCTGCCCGAAACAACGGAACTCACCCCTTCATACGAAAAGGTGTTTTTTAACGAAAACGATATAACGGGAAAATTATTTAAAGTAGCGGCGTACAAAAATGCGCCGGTCAAAATTCATCAGGATGTTTCCCTTAGTATTGCCCTTTTTAAGAAAGGAGAAAATTTAAATTACACGGTTTCGCCCCGGAGGAAAATTTATATTCACATAATAGAGGGAAAAGTAAAAATAGAGGATGAGTTTCTGGAAGCGGGGGATGCCGTTGAGATTGAGGACAGGGCCGGTATTTCACTCTCTTTCATGGAAAATTCCCGATTTATCCTATTCGATATGGCAGGATTGGGCTGATTCAACGCTATTTTTATTATTCTTGCTTATATTTGTAATGATTTTTAAAATAATTTTAAGCATAGAATGAAAATTGCATTTGTTGCCAGCGAGGTATTTCCATTTGCCAAAACAGGAGGCCTGGCGGATGTATCATCTTCACTTCCTATTGAGCTTTCTAAACTGGGGGTTGATGTTAAAGTTTTTATGCCTAAATATTACCACATTGATGAAGAAAAACACGGACTTCATTTTATGTGGACACTCGGTAATATTCCCGTGCGCGTAGGGGGCAAAGTTTACGAAGTACAGATTTATAAATCGAAAATCCCCAATTCGAATGTTGAAATTTATTTTATAGATTCCCCCCATCATTTCCACCGGCAGAACATCTATACTAACGATAAAGATGAGGATGAACGATTCATCCTTTTTAATAAAGCGGTAATTGAATTCATTCAGCGCATTCACTGGAAACCGGACCTGTTTCACTGCAACGACTGGCAGACCGGGCTTATTCCACTTCTCGTTAAGGATAATTACAGCTGGGATAAGGTGTTCGATAAAACAGCGTTCCTTTTCACCATTCATAATGTTGCATATCAGGGACTGTTTGACCGCTCGGTGCTTGAGAAAGGGGAAATGAATCCGAAATATTTTTATCCTATGGGTCCCGTTGAATTTTATAATTCTTTCTCATTCCTTAAAGCGGGCATTGTTTTTTCTGAAATGGTAAACACCGTAAGCGATACTTACGCCAAAGAACTTCTTACCCCTGAATACAGCGAAGGAATGTACGGCGTTTTAAGGGAGAAAGGGAGCAGTTTCTCCGGAATATTGAACGGAGTGGATTACGAATTATGGAATCCCGCAACGGACAACCTCATTCCATATAATTATACTCCCGATAATATGGGGGGCAAACTGCTCAACAAGAAATGGTTTCTGCGCCAGCTTAATATGCGCTTTGACGAAAACATACCGCTCATCGGAATTATTATGCGCCTTGTTAAGCAGAAAGGAATTGAAATTCTTATGGAAGCGCTTCCCGGGCTTTTACAGCTGAATGTTCAATGGGTAGTGCTTGGCACCGGAGAGGCGGAATATGAAGAACAATTCCTAAAGATTTCCGAAGAACATTACGACCGCTTTACTGTCCGGTTCGGTTTTAATAACCAGCTGGCCCACCAGATTGAAGCGGCGGCAGATATTTTTCTTATGCCTTCGCACTTTGAACCGTGCGGCCTTAACCAGATTTATTCCCTTAAATACGGCACCGTTCCGGTTGTTAGAAAAACAGGCGGGCTTGCAGATACGGTTCAGGACTGGAATGAATATAACGCAATGGGGCTTGATACCGGCACCGGATTTTCTTTCAGCGAATATTCCGGCGCCGCGCTTGAGCATACGGTTAGAAGAGCCATAGGCGATTTTTACAATAAACCGGTTTGGAATAAAATAAGGCGGAACGGAATGCTGAAAGATTATTCATGGCGCAAATCGGCTGAAAAATATTTGGAACTCTATAATTCAGCAATCAATAAAAGAAACAGCCAATGAAATTAACCGCACAGATACTTTTCTTCAGCATCTTTTTTCTTGTATACGGACTTGTTAACTACTACATAATAAAAAGAGGGCTTGCCATTGTAAGCCCGGCATTTAAAACTTTATATTTAATAGTTCTTATATTCTTTGCAGTTTCATTTATAGCGGGGCGTTTTCTCGAAAGGACCGATATTCCGGTGCTGCCCCAAATACTTACCTGGGCGGGCTCATTCTGGATAGCCTTTATGCTCTATTTTTTCCTTTCGCTTATTTTTGTAGATCTGCTAAGGCTTATTAATCATTTCACACATATCTTCCCTGCCTTTATAACCGGGAATACAGAGAGGGCAAAAAAAATTACAGGCCTCGCAATTGTCCTGATTACTTTTATTACCGTGGCGGCCGGGCATATAAACACTTATTTCCCCGTAATTAAAAGGCTCGATTTAGCCATAAACAAGAAAGCGGGCAATTTAAAAGAGCTTAATATTGTAATGGTATCCGACCTACATCTCGGCTCGATACTGGGCGATTCGTTCCTCACAAGAATAATGGAAAAATCAAATTCGCTCAACCCGGATCTTGTGCTCTTTGCCGGCGATGTGGTTGATGAAGATATCGGCTCTATTTTAAAAGACCATATTGGCCCTACACTTAAAAAATTCAAATCGACCTACGGGCTTTACGCTATTACGGGCAATCACGAATATTTCAGCGGAGCCGATGCCGCCGCAAAATACCTTACCGATCATGGCGTTGTAATGCTTAGGGACAGCGTTGCCGAAATTGACAATTCGTTTTACCTTGTAGGGCGCGAAGACAGGCAGAAAAACGCTACGGGAAAAAAAAGGAAAGAACTTGCAGAGCTTGTTAAAAACATTAATCCTTCACTGCCGGTAATATTAATGGATCACCAGCCGTTTAAATTGGAAGAGGCGGTCAATGCAAAAGTTGACCTTCAGCTTTCGGGGCATACACATAACGGCCAGATGTGGCCTTTCAATTACATTACCGATATGGTATACGAAGTGGGCTGGGGTTATAAGAAAAAAGGGGAAACAAATATATACGTTTCGTGCGGAGCGGGAACCTGGGGGCCTCCGGTTAGAACCGGAAGCAGACCCGAGATTGTATTTATAAAACTCCGCTTCAGCGGGTAAAATACAAATTACCCCCGTTCAAGTTTAACACCGAATTAAAAAGGTTTTGTTACTTCTTCTGCTGTTCCATTAAATTTATCAGCTGATACTCGTGCCTTAACGGATGCATAACAGCGTGTTCCAGCATTGCGTCTATGCAGAAAGGCACTCCCCAGTTCGATTCGAACACTTTATCTTCAAATGCCGCCGGCTCAACATCGCAAAGCCTGTTTTCCCATTTCTCAAGCAGATACGCCAGATATCTTTTGGCTTCCTTTTCAATGTGCTTCTCCCCCGGAGGTGGAAGTATCTGAGGGTCGGGAAGCGACAGGTTACGGCATATCCAATTTAAATATCCTCCCGCAGACTGCAGGACGTGGAATAAAAGCATATTCATGGAGCTGTAATATGGATCGTCGGTAACAGGAAGCACTATTCCTTTTCTTTTTGCTTTAAGCCATACTGAAACAAAACTTCTTAATTGATTTTCGTGAAGCACTGTTAATGCTTCGGCCCCTTTATATTTATAATGCCCCATAACGGAAATCAATCCATAGCTTCTTTTTTAAACGCCAGATACGAAAAGGATACAAGGGCCAGTAAAAAAACTGCCGCAATAACCCATCCCGCCGCTGTATTCCAAATAGATATCTGCTGGCTCAAATAAATAATAAGGAACGCCAGCTGGCCGAGCGCGGCTCCGAATGAAGCGTATTTCCTGTTCTTAACACCGTCTATATATGCCAGAAAGCCGATTAGCAGTCCGTACATAAGAACAGCGCTTCCGAACATTCTTACAAATGCATACATTTCCCAGAAATCTAACGTCTCTCCGTTCCGGCTTACAATTTCGGGGAATTCCTTTACACCGAAAAAGCTAAGTAAATATGGCCCTGTGGCAAAGAAAAATGCCCCCGCCAAAATAAAAATGACCGAAAAAGTCCTGAATACCATTTTATGGTTCATGTACCCTCCTTGGAATTTGTTGTTATTTATTTATCCGCAGCGTTTATATCAGCCTTACAGCTGATTATAATTAAAATACTTTCTTTTTTTTCCAGGAAATTAGGGATTTAAGTATAAAATAAAAAAGGAGTACAGGAATAACAACTGCGAGGGGAGACAATAGAGCCTTTAACAAAGAAAGTTCTACCCTGCTGTTGTTCCAAAGTAAAAACAGGAATATTAAAAGATATAACAGTAAAAATATAATTATTTCGTACCTGTTAATTTTCACACCCGTTCCGGCTAAGATTATAAAACAAAAAATGAGAAACCATTAATAATCAGCATATCGTTTATGCAAGATAAAAAATCCGTTTTAAATTACAAACAAATAAAAAAGCCCGGCGGGGTAACCGGGCCTGTAGGAAGGTAGTTGGGGGATTATATATACAAGGGAAATTAAATGCCTATTAAATATTGTATTTTAACAAAATACTGCTGTTCAGTATTTCTGAAACCGTAATTCTCGCCGTAATTAAGATAATTGCTTGTAGCGCCGGCAAAAAAAGTTGTAAACGCATTTAATTTGTAGCTGAGCAAAGGATATATCTGGAAATTCTTTTCGAATGAATCGTACTGAAGAATTGTCCTGAAGAACAAGGCCTCCGAAAATTGATACTTTACAATTCCTCTGTAAATATTGCCGTCGTAAAACAATTCATCCGTTTTTTTGCCCGAAAGGCGCGCCCTCGAATAATCGAGCGATAAATTGAGCTGTGAAGTGAGATTAAGCTGAATTGAGGCAGATAAATTATGGCCATAACCAACTTCGGGAGTTGACGAGTAATAAGAGAAATCTCCGAATGTGCCGTTAAAGAAGAGGGTAAATTCCTTAACCGGACGCGTGCTTGCATTAATCACAATGCTCTTTTCATTTTTCATGCTTGTGTTGCGGTAAAAATCTTCTGCCGTATATAGATAGCTGATTTCAAAATTCGTCAGCCCCTTAACAACAAAATGAATTGCCGGCTGAAATATAAGGGCTTTTCTTCCCCCCTCGGAATCGAAATTGGCATAGGAAAGCAGGTAAAAATATAACCTATCTACAAATGAATTTACATTATAGAATGTATAAGATGGCTGAAAAACAAACTGCTGATAATCGTTGTTTGGAAACATACCGCTGTAAGTCATATAAGTTGGACTGAAATTATTATATGTAGCCGAGAACCCGAAATCCCTTCCCCTTTTTGAAAGGTTCAGATGAATTCCTGTTCCGCTATATTCTTCTCCGTTAAATGCGGCATTAAAACCGGTAGTGCCAAATCCTCTTTGCGAGTTAAACAGGGTAGGTTCATTCAATTCTTTAGTTTGCGAAAGGAAAGTTTCTCCGCTGAAATACCAGTTGGTCCAAAACTTATACTTCCAATCGGCACCGAATACATAATTGTGCCCATCCCCTATGTTCCGGGCTAAAATCATTGCGCCCAAATAATTTTCATTGCCAAGGTCGTACCACAGCCTGCCGATGTTATCAATCGACTTTTTATCTGTGGCTATTGTACTGCTGTTTTCCCTTCCGGGAATAATGAAAACCGTATTTCTATCCTGCGCCCCCATATACATATAAGTAAGAGCCCCTGTTTTCCCCAAAATTCTGCCCGCAACAAGGGGGTCGTTTATGGAACGGGAATAATACATGGGGGTTTGCAGAAGATCTCTTCCCGTTAAAAAGAATGGACGTTTTTCTTCATACTGAAGCGCAAAAGTTGTATTTACGCTTATCTGCGTTGCATCAGCTTCAATCTGGCTGAAATCGGGATTGATTACAGCGTCAATTGCCAGGTCTGCACTGGGGGAATACTTTATTCCGCCCCCAAGACGGCCTAAAACGGGGTCGTATTTAAAGCCGGAATTGGGGCTGGCCGGATTGGCAATTGAGCCGTTCTTCTGCCCCATTAAATAAGGCAGCAATTCTACATTACCCCCCGATTTAATATTCTTCAGTCCTTTAAGAACTCCTGCCTGTGTAATTAAACCGGGAATATTCTTATACTGGGGAGTCCACGAAGTTTGAATTCTGCTTGCTCGGGGGAGGCATCTTATAATTGCCAGAACCCAGTTCTGCTCTTCGGCACTCGAAAAATTAAGACTCGAAAAAGGAATCCGCATCATGGCGGTCCAGCCTTTCGAATTTATTTCGGCCGCGGCATCCCAAATCATATCGAAACTTAAATCTTCGTTTCCGCCGTTCGAAGCAAGCAAATCTGCTTTAATTCCGTAAGGGTTAACTGCAAGTTCGTAATATTTCTGGTAATCGCCGTAGGTATCTATGCCCACAAGCACAAAATCATCCGCCGTCATTCCGTCCCTATCGGTAATATTTGCCCTAATCTGTTCGGGATTGCTGTCGAGGCAGATAAATCCAAAGTATAAATACTTATCATCATATAAAACTTTCACTTCAGTTTTTTGAGGGGCGGGGGTATTTTCGCCCGGGAGTACTTCATAATTAAGCTCAATAGTTTCGGCAAGCGCCCAAACCGGATTATCCAGTTTTCCGCTCAATTCAACCGGCTTATCAATTTTTAGTGCATTAACCGCCGGTTTTTCGGCGGGCACCTGTGCAAAGCTTGTTGCCTGCGTCATAAAAAACAGGCACCACGCAATAGCTGCAAGGGGGTATTTCACTTTCATAATGTCTCCTCTACGTTTTTGAAATTACAATTTTCATCGCGTATGTTTCCCTCCGGTAAGAATTACTGTCAAAAGGATTAACCCTTGTTTTTTCGAATCCCCTTTTCATATAAAGCCGGTTTGCTTCTTTAAGCCGGCTGTTCGTCCTAAGATAAAGTTCAACCGCCCCCAGTTGAATAGCCTTATCAATAGCGCTTTCGAGCAGCTTTGCGCCTATTTTCTGTCCTCTGAATTTTTTTGTTACGCCCATTTTTGCGAGTTCAAAAATATTTCCCTTATGTTTAATTATGGCGCAGGTGCCAACAACTTCCCCTTCTGCCAGCGCAAACAGAATAGCCCCTCCTTTATTAATAATTTTTTCCTTGGGATGATTCAGCATCAGTTCATCCTGTTCCTCAATTTCAAAATATTCATTAAGCCACTCTCTGTTCAGCCGCGCAAAATGTTTTTTAAATTTTGCTTCATAAGGCGCAATTTCAATTTCGCCTGCTGAAGATCCGGTAAGCGAATAAATTATCCTCCGGTACATGCTTTGTGCTGCCAGCGCCGACTCAATTCTATCCAGTTCTTTAAGCAGTCCCCCGCCAGCCTCGGCAATCAATTTCTCATTTTCTTTTTTAATTGTTTTCCAGAGGGGAGCAAGTTCGCTGCAAATTTTCATTCCCTTTCCGGTTAAACTTAAAAGGCGCAATCTCTCATCAAGCTTGTTCCTGCCGGTCTTTATATATCCTTTGGCCATTAACTCCGATGCCAGTTGGTTTATTGCCGTATGGGTAATTCCAAGCTCAGCCGCAATTTCGGTTATTTTAGCCTCTCCCGCCTCAAGCAGATAATAAACCACCGGAAACCAGCGCGCTTCAAAATCTATTTTTTCTTTCTTATATACCGCCGACACATCTTTTGAAAGAAGTTCGCTTAATCTTTTAAGCCTGCTTGCAAGCCCAAGAGCCCCTATTTTATGTAGTTTGTCCATACCTTTCCATTTTCTTTCCTATTATGACGCAAATAATATGTAAGTGGTTTCATAATTTTTCAAGTATTTTAAAAGAATCTTTTTTCTAGATAAAGTTAGTTTTAACCGGTATTAAGCTGTCATTTCCGGTAATTTGATGTTTTATGTGTTTTTTAATGGTTTAATATGGGGGGAGGCAGCCCGTAATAAAAAAGCGGTTCCCGTCACACGGGAACCGCCCTTTGAAATAAACTTATATTTTAAACCCCAATAAGATACTGGAGTTTAACAAAATACTGCTGGTCAGTATTCCTGAATCCGAATTCCCCCTTATAATCGAGATAATTGCTCGTAGCGCCGGCAAAAAATGTGGTAAAGGCGTTCATTTTGTAGCTGAAAAGAGGATACAGCTGGAATGTCTCTCCGAATGTATTATACTGAACGATAGTTCTGAAAAGGATTTCGGAAGTAAACTGATATATTGCCACCGCGCGGTAAATATTCCCGTCGTAATACAAATCATCGGTAGCCATATTCCTTAACTGCGCGCGTGAATAGGAGAAAGAGATATCGAGCTGTGAAGTAGGCTTGAACTGAAGCGAAGCTTCTATATTGTGCCCCGTTCCAATAGTCGGGCTTGAAGAACGGTAAATGAACCTGCCAATCTGCGCGCCCGCCGAAAAATTAAATTCCTTAACGGGGCTCGAGCTGAGATTTATCTGCACTCTGCGCACTCCGGTTAAATCCACGCCGAAAAAGTTTTCGTCGTTTACAACAAAATAAGATACGCTTACATTCGTCTGCCCTTTAAGCTGAAGGTTAATTCCGGGGGAAACGAATTTTTCTTTATTTACACCCGCGTAATTAAAACGGGTAGAGGTCATAAGGCTGAAGCTTATTTTATCGAAGAAGGAATTTTCAGGGTAAAGTATATAGCTCTGAGTTAATCCTATGTTCCTGTTGGCGGTTCTGGTAAACAGGCCGTCGTATGTCTGGTAGGTAGGCGAAAAATCGCTGTAAGAGAGTTTAAAGTTGTAAGATCTTTCGCTGTGGTTAAGCGATATAGAAGCGCCCGCGCCTGTATATTCCTCTCCGTTAAAACCCGCGTTATAGCCTGTATTGCTAAACATTCTATTGGACGAAAAGAGAGTTGTATCGTTAAGTTCTTTCGTCTGCGAAAAATAAACGCTTCCGCCGAAATACCAGTTGGTCCAGAATTTATAATTCCAGTCCATTCCAAGCACATAATTATGCCCCCCTTCCATATTGCGCGTAAATAGCATACCGCCTATATAATTCTCATCTCCAAAATCGTAACGAGCCCTCCCAATGTTGGCAACCGATTGAAGCGGGCTTGCTACGGTGCTGCTCATATCTTCCCCCGGAACAACAAAAACGGTATTCCTGTCCAATGCGCCCATATATAAGAAAGTAAGTCCGCCGGTTTTGCCTATTATTCTGCCCGCATACAACGGGTCGTTAATAGAGCGGGAATAATATTGCTGATTGGGAAGCAGTTCGCGCCCTGTTAAAAAGAAGGGGCGTTTTTCATCATAATTCAATGCGAATGTTGTATTAACGCTAATCTGCGCCGCGTCCGATTCAATCTGGCTGAAATCGGGGTTTATAACCGCGTCAATTGTAATATCGGCCGTTGGTGAATATTTCACTCCTCCTCCGAAACGCCCTATTACCGGGTCGAACTTAATTCCCGAATTAGGATTATTGTAATCGTTCATGTATCCGCTTTTCTGCCCCATAAGGTAAGGTAAAAGTTCAACTTTACCTTCGGACTGAATATTTTTCAAACCAACCAGCAATCCGGCCTGCGGCATTAAAGCAGGAATGTTGCGGTCAATCTTAGTCCACGATATCTGTGTTCTGCTTGCACGGGGCAGTGTACGAACCACTTCAAGAACCCACGATTGATCCTCCTTATCGGGGAAATTAAGGGAAGAAAAAGGAATTGCCATTTCGGCGGTCCATCCATTGTCATTCCTTGCGGCTTCTGCATACCAAATCATATCAAAGCTTTCATCCTCGTTATTGCTGGTGCGCATAAGGTCCCCTTTAATTCCGTAAGGGTTAACGGCCAGCTCGTAGGCTCTCTGGTAATCGCCGTAGGTATCTAGAAGAACAATAACATAGTCATCCTGGAAAAGATTATCGCGGTCCGATATATTTGCCCTTATCTGTTCCGGATTTGTATCGAAACATTGAAATCCGAAATAAATGAACTTATCGTCGTACATGGCGCGCACCAGGGTTTTTTGCGGTGCGGGGGTATTATCCCCCGGTTGAACTTCATATTTAAGTTCAACCGGTTTTGCATTTGCCCAAAGAGGGCTATCCATTTTGCCATTAATTTTAAATGATTTGTCAATTCTTAAAGCATTCATCGTTTCTTTGCCAACATTCACACTCTGTGCCATCATTGAAAAGCTTAAAAATGAGAATAGAATAAAAAGAGAAGAGTAAATTTTTACTTTCATAAATAATCCTTTAATTAGAGAAGAGTTAATAGATAAATCAAAGATAAATCCGTAAGATGTTTTTTGTCCGGCGTGCGGCATGCGCAGTAATTCCGGCAAGGTTTATTGGTTTCACACTTAAAAGAAAAAACCCGCAACGCATTATTCACTGCATTATCTGCATAAATAATAACATCGGGCATGTAATAATAAATAATTTTTTGAAGAATTTATAAATGGGGGACTGCGCCGGACTAATTATTAATCTGCATTACAGCATATTTCCGCTTAAGAAATTTTCATATAAACCATTTAAATTAAAAACAAAACCCGGCCTAAGCCGGGCTTTGCAAATAGAAGATACGCCTACCTATCTATTTATTTGGGGGAGTTAAATTCCCAATAAATACTGAAGCTTTACAAAATACTGCTGATCAGTATTCCTGAATCCGTAATTGTTTTCGTAATTAAGGTAATTGCTTGTTACGCCCGCAAAGAATTTCGTAAACGCATTCAGCTTGTAGCTGAATAACGGATATACCTGAATTTCCTTGCTGAAAGTATTATACTGAAGAATTGTCCTTACAAAAATCTCGGGGTTGAACTGATATATTGCCACGGCGCGGTAAATATTTCCGTCGTAGAATAAATTATCGGCATCCTTTTCGCCCAGACGCGCGCGGGTATACGAAAGGGATACATCCAGCTGAGGCGTAGGCTTAATCTGTACTGTAGCAGAAATATTATGTCCCCACCCGACTACAGGATCGTCCGAGCGGTAAATGAAATTGCCTACCTGCCCCGAAAGCATAAAAGATACTTCGTTAGTAGGGCGTGTTTGAGCATTGAACTGGATTCTTCTAACACCTCTCAAATCTTTACCGAAAAAGACTTCGTCGTTTACAAGCAGATAACCCACGTAAATATCGGTCTGCCCTTTAAGCGAGAAACTTACTCCCGGCTGAACGAACTGTTCTTTTTTCGTGCCTTCAAAATTAAAGCGCATATCGCCGTTTATGCTGAAGGTGGTCCTTTCGAGGAATGAATTTTCGGTATATATCGTGTAGTAATGGTTCATAAATATTTTTCTGTAGCCGGTAGAAGTAATTATACCGTTGTAAACCTGGAAAGCGGGGCTGATATCGGTGTATTCAAGCTGAAAACCGTAGGAGCGGGAATCGTGCGATAGCATCGATTCCAACCCGATTCCCGAATAATTTTCCCCGTCGAATGCCGCGGTGTGGTTTGTGTTGCCAAGTCTGCGGTCCGAATTGAAAAGTGCTGTATCGTTCAATTCTTTTGTATTGGCAAGGTGAATTTCTCCCCTTATATACCAGTTATTCCAGAATTTATAATTATAATCGAACCCGATTGAATAGTTGTGTGCATCCTCAATATTCCTGCCCATTAAAATTGCGCCTATATAGCTCTCGTCGCCGAAATCGTAACGGAGCCTGCCGATATTAACAAGAGATTTTTTCTCGGTGGCAACTGTACTGCTCATGTCTTCGCCGGGGACTACGATAATTGTGTTCCTGTCCATTGCCCCCATATACATATAAGTAAGAGCCCCCGATTTACCCAGAATTCTTCCGGCGTAAAGAGGATCGTTAATTGAACGGGAGTAGTAAACCGGCGTTTGAAGCAGTTCTCTTCCCGTAAGAAAGAAGGGGCGCTTCTCTTCATATTGAAGGGCAAATGTTGTATTAACGCTTATCTGGTCGGCGTCCGATTCAATCTGGCTGAAATCGGGATTGATTACGGCGTCAATTGAGAAATTTGCGCTAGGAGAATATTTAATTCCTCCCCCTATTCTTCCAATTATCGGGTCATATTTAATTCCGCTGTTCGGGTTATCCGAGTTTGAAAGATATCCGCTTTTCTGTCCCATTGCGTAGGGAAGCAATTCTACTCCGCCCCCCGATTGAATATTTTTTATTCCCTTCAATTCACCCGACTGCGCCAGCAGGGATGGATTATTCCTGTCATACGGCAGCCACGAAATCTGCGCCCTGCTTGCGCGCGGAAGTATTCTTAATAATGCAATTGTCCAAACCTGCTCCTTTTTATTGGCGAAATTAAGGCTTGAAAAAGGGATTGCCACTTCTGCGCTCCAGCCGTCTTTATTAATGGAGGCCGCAGAGTTCCATATAATATCGAAACTGGGATCCTCATTATTCTGCGTTCTCATTAAATCGGCCTTTATTCCGTAAGGATTCACGAAAATCTCATACGCCCTTTGGTAATCGCCGTAGGTATCCAAGATGATTCCGACCATATCATCCTGAAATATTTTATCCCTGTCGCTTATATTAGCCCTTATTTTACCCGGGTCGGTATCGTAGCATTTAAAGGCGAAGTAGACATTTTTATCGTCGTACAATGCCCTAACGACAGTTCTTTGAGGCGCGGGAATATTTTCCCCCGGCATAATTTCATATTTCAGCTCCACCGGCTGAGCCAAAGCCCATTCGGGGTCATCTATTTTGCCTGTTAAATTAATTGGTTTATCTATTTTCACCGCGTTTATAGCGGGTTTTTGAGGACTTGCCGCCTGTCCGATTATAATTCCGCTGATGAACAACATCAGCAGAAATGCTGTATTTATTCTTTTCATAACACTACCCTATTATTTTCATTTTTCTACCCCGGAGCAAAAAAGAAATTGCCGGCAAGAAACTTTTTCTTTTTTCCTCTCTATGCAATAAGACGCACCAATATTTAAAATGGTTACACCGGAACCGGAATTCAAAAAACAATTTTTTATTTATGCCCGCTATTCTTATTTTGGAATATGAATTTTAGGGATTTGTATAATTGATAAACAAAAGCATTTTACTCGTTCTCCCCTCAGTCGATTTCAACGAACAGGAATATCTTATTATATATAACTCCCTTATTAAAAACGGATATAAGGTTTTTATTGCTTCCGATGCCAATGCCGTATGTGTGGGGCAAAACGGATTAAAAGTTAAAAATGATGTTTCCTTCTTTAATATGCGCGAAGCAAATTTTACCGCTTTGGTGCTTATTGGAGGTAAGGGAGTTAAACTGTACTGGGATAATTCCCAAGTTCACGCACTCGCCCGGAATTTTCTTAAAGCGAAAAAAATTGTAAGCGCAATTTGCAGCGCGCCGGTAATTCTTGCCCGCGCCGGAATTTTAAACGGCATCAATGCAGTCTGTTTTCCCGATGATAAAAGGGAAATTGAACGGGAAGGGGCTATTTTCACCGATTCCCCCTCGGTTATCTCAAAAAAAATTATTACCGGGCAGGGCCCTTCGTACGCAAACGAATTTGTGAACAGCCTTATAAATGAACTCGGCAAATTATAAATCCAAAAGAACTTACTTTTACTTCCTTCTGTTTAAAGAATTAAAACCGTAAAGCCATATGAAAAATAATTTCCGCTACTGCGAAAGCATTACCGAATATAAAAGATTTCCCACACGCGAAGTTTTTGTGGGCAATATCCCCCTCGGAGGGAATAATCCTATCAGGATTCAGTCCATGACCACTACGGATACTATGGATACAATTGCCACCGTTGAGCAGACTATAAGGATGGTAAACGCAGGGTGCGAATATGTGCGTATTACCGCGCCCAGCATTAACGAAGCTAAAAACCTTGCCAATATTAAAAAAGAATTGAAAAGAAGAGGATACGACGTTCCTTTAATCGCCGATATTCACTTTACCCCGAATGCCGCCGAAGAGGCTGCAAGGATTGTTGAAAAGGTAAGGGTCAATCCGGGTAACTATGTAGATAAGAAAAAATTCCAGCAGATTGAATATACCGACGCCGAATATAACGCCGAGATTGAAAGGATTAGGGAACGCTTTACGCCGCTGGTAAAAATCTGCAAGGAATACGGCACTGCTATGCGCATTGGTACAAACCACGGCTCCCTTTCGGATAGGATTATGAGCCGCTTCGGCGATTCACCCCTAGGCATGGTTGAATCGGCTCTCGAGTTTGTGCGCATCTGCGAAGATTTGAATTACTACAGCATTGTACTTTCAATGAAAGCCAGCAATCCACGCGTTATGGTTCAGGCATACCGTTTATTAATCAACAAGATGATTGCCGCCGGAATGAATTACCCTCTTCATCTTGGTGTAACGGAAGCCGGGGACGGCGAGGACGGGCGCATTAAATCGGCCGCCGGCATTGGCGCCTTGCTTGAAGACGGAATTGGGGATACAATAAGGGTTTCGTTGACCGAAGAGCCCGAATTTGAAGCCCCTGTTGCCATTGCCATTGTTAACAGGTATAAGGAGAGAAAGGTATCAAATCCGGTTCCCCCGTTAGATGAGAGCGTTAAAAACCCGTTTGAATATTCAAGGTGGGCAACTGATGAAACCGCTTCGATAGGGGGCACGGCCGTGCCTAAAGTTGTTGCCGATTTAAGCCGCCGGCAGATTAAATCCCCAGCAGAACTAGAATCGATAGGCTATATTTACGATGAAGCGATTGATAAATGGAAACTGACCGATACTGCCGCTGATATTCTTTATGCCGGCGATAA
This sequence comes from bacterium, assembly GCA_027398005.1. GTDB lineage: Bacteria > Bacteroidota > Ignavibacteria > Ignavibacteriales > Melioribacteraceae > JAEXUB01. The sequence continues at coordinate 12,232 of DAHYUM010000010.1, read as the reverse complement.
TTTAATCCCATTCGGTTCCCCAGCGGCATTAAAGATTATGTACAATTATAGAACCTGGAAAAAGTTAGAAGACAGGACTTCAGGCTTTCCCCTTTATACACTTAATGATTACTGCGCGGCCGATGAACAATCGTTTCTGCTTAATTTTGTTTCAGCCGGTATAAAATCATTAAGCGATAATAATTTTGAAAAAATAAAAAATGACAGAACTGTTGTAATAATTCTCGAAACCACCAATACAAACGGCGCCGTTGAGCAGAGAAGGTTTTTCTTTGAACTGATTAAACGGGGTTTCAGCAATCCTGTAATAATCAGGAGAAATTACGGCGGCACCCCGGACGGTCTGATTCTCCTTTATTCCTCTACCGATTTGGGATTTTTACTTATAGATGGATTGGGAGACGGAATCTGGTTAAATTCGGACAAAGAGTCGCCGGAATTAATTAACCGGGTCTCCTTCGGCATTTTGCAGGCCGTAAGGGCGCGTATCTCAAAAACCGAGTATATTGCTTGTCCCTCTTGCGGCAGAACGCTATTTGATCTTGTAGAGGTAACAAACCGGATCAGGAAGCGCACCGGGCACCTGAAAGGGGTAAAAATTGCAATTATGGGGTGTATTGTAAATGGCCCGGGGGAAATGGCAGATGCCGATTTTGGGTATGTTGGGGCCGGACCGGGCAAAATTACCCTTTATAAGGGAAAGGAAGTGGTAAAAAGGAACCTTAACTCCGATTTGGCTGTTGAAGAGCTTATCACCCTGATTAAGGAAAACGGCATGTGGGTAGATAAAGATTAAGAAAATTTTAGATTTTACATTGTTGACGAATTTTCGGAATTGGCGTATATTTACGTAGATGATTATGAAAATAAGAAAATATATTACTTTATCCTCCAAACTCCCGTCAAACAGTACGGTTTCGAACATTAGATAAATTTTATTGCTGCACTCCTAAAAAGGAGTGCTTTTTTTTTATGGTAATTGACAATCTGATTAAACATATTGAAGAATGGGCCCCTCCCGGTGTTGCCTGGGACAGGGACAACGTCGGGCTCCAGGTAGGTTCCGGAGGAATTGAGCTTAAAAATATTTTCCTCTGTCTCGAGCTTAGTGAAAAAGCCCTAACTGAAGCTGCCAGAAGAAACTGCAATTTCATATTTACACATCACCCGTTCATCTTTAACCCCATAAAAAAGTTAAACACTCAAAAAGATTCAAAAGCCGCGTTAATAGAAAAACTATTGAAGAAAAATATTACCCTTTACTCTGCACATACCAATCTCGATTTTTCCGGAGAGGGCGTTTCATTCGCTCTTGCCGAAAAACTGAAACTGCAGAATGTAAAATTCCTAAATAATTTCGATTCCAACCAGTTCAAGCTTTCTGTCTTTGTGCCCGAAAAATTTGCCGATGATATTTCCGATGCAGTATTCGGCGCAGGCGGAGGCATTATTGGCCGTTATTCCGAATGCAGTTTCCGCTCCAACGGAATCGGCACATTCAAAGGCTCTTCCAAAAGCTCTCCTTTTACGGGGAAGAAAAACAATTCGGAAAGAGTTGAAGAAATTAAGATTGAGTTTCTTGTTAACTCGTGGAATTTGAACTCCGCCATTAGCGAAATGCTGGCCAAACATCCCTACGAAGAACCGGCTTACGATATATACCCGCTTAAAAATAAAAACAGCAATTACGGCGAAGGGGCAATTGGAACGTTAAAACAGGAAATGAACGAAAATGATTTTGTGGCTTTCGTATCGAAACAATTAAATGCCGGCGGATTACGATATACAACCGGGACCAGGAAAAAGATAGGCAAAGTAGCGGTCTGCGGGGGCTCCGGCGCCGACCTGCTGAACAAAGCCGTTGCATCGGGAGCCGATGCCTTTATTACGGCCGATATAAAGTACCACACATTCCAGGAAGCCGAGAATAAGATTCTTCTTATAGACGCAGGGCATTACGAAACCGAAATTCATTCACTCTCTTTCGTTAAAGATAGAATTACAAAATTTTTAAACCGCGAAAAAAGCAAATGCAAAGTATATTTATATACAGGCACCACCAATCCGGTAAAGTTTTATAAACAAAAGGAGTACTAAATTGGTAGAAAGACTAACAACACTGTACGAGCTTCAGCTCATTGACAACATGCTCGACGAGCTTGAAGAACTGCGGGGCGACCTTCCGATAGCCGTTAATAACCTTACAAGCCAGATTCAGGCTATTAAAGACCAGGTTAAGTCTAAGGAAGACGAGAAAAAAGAATCGATTGACAAGCGCAATGCCAACGATGAAGATGCCTCGCGCCTTAAGGCAAACTTGAAAAAATTCAAATCGCAGCTTTACCAGGTGCGCAACAATAAAGAATATGACGCCCTTACAAAGGAAATTGACCATACAGAAGAACACATTACAAAACTTGAAGCTGAAAACGTTGCCCTTGAAGAACTTATTGAAAAGCTTAAAGTTGAAACATCCGACCTTACCCCCCAGCTTGACCATCTGAGCGGCGAATTAAAGGAAAAGGAAGCCGAGCTGAAACAGATTATTAAAGCAAACGAAAGGGAAGAAGCTAAACTTCTCGATAAAAGAGAAAAAATTATTGCAAAGGTTAAGAAACCCGACTACAACACATACATGAGGATTAGAAAGGCACTTAACGGCAAAGCGGTTGTTACTATCAGTCGCGGCGCATGCACCGGATGCCATAACGTGGTCCCTTCGCAGAGACAGATTGAAATTAAGCAGAACAAGAAAATCTATTCGTGCGAATCGTGCGGCAGAATTTTAATCTCCCCCGAGATTGCCGAAAACGTACAGACGAAAATATAATTTTTGGTATAAAGGCTTAATGCGGTTGGAGAGTCATCCTTCGGGATGGCTCTCCTCTTTTTTTTTAAACCACCCCGGCCGGCTAAAGCCGTCCACCCCTCCTTGCAAAGGAGGGGTGTATTTGAATATTATAATTTTGATTATGGATTAATCCACTTTTTCCATATTTCAGGCTGGTAACCCAATGTTACTTCCCTTCCGTAACGTACTATTGGGGTTTTAAATAGAAGCGCGTCTTTAAGAAGCTCATCTTCAATATCAAACTTCATATATTCAAGATTTCTTTTGCGGAACTGCTTCCCTTCCCGGTCAATTAAATCTTCTAGAGGAATTACGCGCGTAATATTATCGAGCTCCCCTTTGGCAATTCCTTTTTCATTCAAATCGCGTATATGAAACTGAATTCTCCTGTCGGAGAAAAACCGTTCCGCCTTCCGTGTATCGGAACATTTCTGCGTTCCGAATATCTGTATTACCTGCTCTCCCATTTAATTCAACCCGCACATTCCGCCCGGGCATCCTCCGTAAGAAGGGACACTGCAATTGCCCGACGCACAGGAATCCCCCGCCGGAGAGGATGAGCCCACCGAAGCGGCGAATGCCGAAAATAATTTTTTGTTCTCCTTAGAAGAGCATTTAGGACATACAACCTCTTCCTGATTGGAAGATGATTTATGGAACACTTCAAATTTTGTTTCGCATTTTTCGCATTTGTATTCGAATACAGGCATATTTTTTCCTTATACTACTTGTGTTGTCAATTCGCCCACATTTTCAATGTAAGCCTTAAGCTTATCCCCCTTTACAACTTTTCCTACTCCTTCGGGGGTTCCGGTATAAATCAGGTCGCCGCTTTCCAAAGTAAGTTTGGACGATATATATTTTACAATTTCCGCGGGGGAAAAAATCATTTTATCCAGTGTCGAATTCTGACGCTCTTCCCCGTTCACTTCGAGTACTATTCTTTCGTTCCCTTTAAGTTTATATTCCGATTTCAGCATGAAGGGGGAGATAACCGCCGAGGTATCGAAGCATTTGGCAATTGTCCACGGATGCCCTTTTTTCTTCAGTTCATTCTGGATATCGCGAAGCGTCATATCGAGCCCTACTGCATATCCTGCAATTGCGTCTTCGGCTTCCTGCAGGCTTGCATTCTTAACCGTTTTATCGAGCAGGAGAACAAGCTCTACCTCGTGGTGCATATCGTCCGAAAAATCGGGGTGAATAATATTTTTACCCGAAGATATTAAAGCCGAAACCGGCTTCAGAAATATCAGGGGAAACTCGGGCACTTCGTTACCAAGTTCTTTAGCGTGTTCGGCATAATTGCGCCCTACACAGACAATTTTTCCCATTTCTAATTCTCTCGTACTGTTTTTAATTTTTGCTGTTTTCATTTTATGTTAGATAACAATTTTTAGTTTCAGATTCAATTAAGTTTTCAGCTTTTTCTTTTTAGCCGCCGGGAAAAGAACATTATTTAATATCAGCCTGTACCCCGGCGAATTTTTATGGAGCGACAAATCTGTCGGTGGATCGCCTACCGCATGCTGGTAATCCTCCGGATCGTGTCCTCCGTAAAATGTAAATGTCCCTTTTCCGTAATTGCCGTGTATATATTTAACCTGGTCTGCCCCGTTCCGTTCGCCAAGAATCTGAACCGACTTCTTAATTAATTTTTTGCGGAACATGGTAGTCTGCCCCATAAATCCGCGCACTACATTAACATGGTTCTGAACGAGCATTGCAGGCACGGGATCGTACTTGGCCGAAAAATCGAACAGTGTAAAATAATCGTTAGCCTGATTGCCTATTTCCTCCGGCTGAATGTCTATATCGCTGTATTCATAAACCATCGGATTCATTTCCAATTTAAAATTCTCGAACGCGAAAGTCTGGCTGAAATCGAGTTTCTCCTGAGCATCCGGGTCGGGCGGGTCGCCGTCGTACATTTTATCTACAATATCAACATTCTGTGCGGCCAATGCTATATCGTAGGAATCGGTAGCCGAGCACATTGCGAACAGAAATCCCCCCCGGCCCACATAATCCTTTATTGCCAGCACAACGCTTTTTTCCATCTGCGAAACTTTTTTAAACCCCAGTTTTGCGGCTTCAGCCTCATAAATTTTCTGCTGGTCTACATACCACTGCACCCCCGCATACGAAGCATAGAACTTGCCGTACTGTCCCGTAAAATCCTCATGGTGCAGATGAAGCCAGTCATATTTTTCAAGCCCACCATTAAGAATTTCATCCACCCATATTTTATCGTACGGAATTTCGGCATACTCAAGTGCAAGGGTAACCGCGTCGTCCCACGGTTTAAATCCGGGGGGAACATAAACGGCAATACGGGGTGCTTTTTCAAGACGGACAACATCCATATTAACATCGGGCGCCTGAACCTTTGCGTAAAGGGAAACAGTTTCCTCCGGGGAAAGGAGCGAATAAGCTACTCCTTTAACGCGGCATTCGTTGGCAAGTTTTTCCGTATAATCAATTAAGAAGGAGCCGCCCCGGTAGTTCAACAGCCAGTCCGCTTTTGCCCCCTCTTTAAGTGCGTTGAATGTAATGCCGTACGCTTTAAGGTGGTCGGTCTGGTTAAGGTCCATATAAATTAAAATCTTCTGCTGGGCAAACAGGGATGTAAAGAAAAAAAATATGGGAATTAATATTTTCATTGCGGCATTAAAATAATTGACCCGTTAAAAATAGCAATTCCCATTTTTATAAAAAACGGATTAAGCCGATTTCCTGTCGGACTCGATATAAACAGGCTTTTCCCCTTTTTCAACCGTGTTCTTGGTTATAAGGCATTTGTCAATATTTTCTACGCCCGGCAGGTCGTACATAATATCGAGCAGGATGCTTTCAACAATCGAACGGAGGGCGCGGGCGCCTGTTTTGCGCACCATTGCCTTTTCAACAATTAAAGCAAGGGCGGCATCTTCAAATGCAAGCTCAACACCTTCCATCATAAAGAGTTTTTTATACTGTTTAATTATGGCGTTTTTAGGTTCGGTTAAAATATTCTGCAAAGCTTCTGCATTAAGCGAATGGAGAGGGGCAAGAATAGGAAGCCTTCCTACAAGCTCCGGAATGAGTCCGTATTTAATTAAGTCTTCGGGCAATACGTGCTGAATTAAATTATCTTTATCCACATCGCTGCTTTTATCCACCGTTGCATCGAACCCCATAACGTTTTTATTGGTACGTGCGGCTATAACGGGTTCAATTCCGTCGAATGCGCCGCCGCATACGAAGAGAATGTTTTTGGTGTTAACATTAATAAGGCTCTGCTCGGGGTGTTTCCTGCCGCCGCGCGGAGGAACGCCGGCAACTGTTCCTTCGAGAATTTTTAGAAGCGCCTGCTGAACTCCCTCGCCCGATACATCGCGTGTAATTGAAGTGCTTTCGCTCTTGCGCGCAATCTTGTCTATTTCATCAATGTAAACAATTCCGCGCTGTGCCTTTTCAAGATTATAATCGGCCGCCTGAAGGAGCCTTACAAGCACTGTTTCAACATCGTCCCCCACATAACCGGCTTCGGTAAGGGTGGTAGCGTCGGCAATGGCAAAAGGAACATCAAGTATTTTTGCAAGAGTCTGCGCAATTAAAGTTTTGCCCACTCCGGTGGGGCCTATTAAGAGTATATTGCTTTTTTCAATTTCAACATCGTCAAGATCGAAAAAAGAAGTAGTGGCATTAATTCTTTTATAATGGTTATACACAGCAACCGATAAAACCTTTTTCGCCCTGTCCTGCCCTATAACATATTCATCCAGACTTTTTTTAATCATTTCAGGTGTAAGGCTTCCGGTAAAAGTATCCTTGCTTGAAAAAGCCGCGAGGTTGCTTTTAAGAATATCCACGCTGGTTTTAATGCATATATCGCAGATATAAACATCGGGGCCCGCAACCATGCTAGAGACTTCGGAACTGCTTCTATTGCAAAATGAACATTTTACTTCTTCATTATTTGTTCGGCCGGTTGTCATTATTCATCTCAAATTTGTTTTTAATTTTATTTAACATCTCCCTTGAAGAATCGGCAAAAACAGAGCCGGGAAAGGAAGCCAGAAGCTTTTCGAAAGCGGCTTCCGCGCTCCGGAAATCTTTTATTCCGTAATAATAAATATTTCCTACGGAAAAATAAGCATTATCCGCATAAATTGAATTATCCGAAGCCGAAATTTCTTCCAATATTTTAATTGCCTCTGGGTAGCTGTTCAATGCGGTCAATATATGGGCATAGCGGAATTTTGCCCCCTCTGCAAGCATAAAATTATCCGATTTTGAAATATTTTTCAATATTTCAGCCGCTCCCTTAAGATCCCCCCGGTAAATAAGATAATCGGCTTTCGCATATCCGCTTAGGGAAAGGGAGTCGTTCTTTGTTCCTGTTATAAGGGCCGAAAGCTCAAGCGCGTCGTTCGAAAAGTCGCTTTTGAAATTGTATGCATCCCTGTTAAGGTAAACCAGCGCATCGGTAAATATCCCCCTCCAGTAAAACGATTTGCCCAGATAGAAGGAAGCTTTAATTTTGGCAGTAGAATCGGCAATTGAACCGTTTATAATCTCCTCCAGAAGTTTTTCACCTCCCGCAAAATCCCCTTCTTTCAGTTTAAGTTCTGCAAGGTTTTGTTCGGCGCCAACACGGGATGCCGAATAAATATTCGATTCAATTATCTTCGAAAAATATTTCTCCGCTTCTGCATCAATATTCAATTTATCCTTATCAATTATCCCGATGCGCAGAATCACCTGGTTTCTCAATTCGCCCGGAGGAAAAAAATCTACCGAAGCGGCATACTCGTTAACCGCTTTAACATATCCCCGCCCGAGCGGTTGTATCGGGGAACGATATTGTTTTCCATCCCTCCTTTTCTTCCGAAGAGGCAATAATTTCGAGACATCGCGGATAATAACTGCGCGCCTGAAGTATAAAGGGGGACTTAGGATAATTATCTATTATATATTTATATGCTTCTGCCGAGGCATTGTAATGACGGTTGGCAAAGCATTCCTGCGCAAAATTCAATACAATTTCGCCTTTCTTCTTTTCCGAATCGATTTCTTCTATAAGCGATAACGCCTTATCATCCTCTTTCTTCATCAGATATACATAAGCCATAAGTTCTTTGAATGAGGGGCTTTTATCTTTGCTGTAATAACTGCTTACTACATCAAAATATTTATCGTAAGCCTCCGGTTTGCCCGCAAGCGAAAAGAGGACCGATTTTGCCATTCCCAAATTAAGAGGCTGGTATTCAATTGAACTGCAGAGGGCGTCGGCCGCCTCTTCATATTTTGAAAGCGCATTATACAAATTGAATATTTCAACTGCGAATATTCCCTTGTTCTTTAAAGCCTCTTCCCCTCTTTTGTAATACTCAACGGCTTTATCGTATGCCCTGCTCTGTATTGCGTACGAGGCCATTGCCCTGTAAACCACAACCGAACCGGGCTGAACAGCAATCCCCTTATCCCACGATTTATAAGCGTTATCTACATCCCCCCTGGCGTAAAAAGAAGCGCCCAGCTGGCCGTATAAATTATAATCGAACGGATTCTTCTCCAGGCGTCCGCTAAGAAGTTTTATTGAAGTATCATAATCCTTTAACCTAAGACAAACCCTGTTGAGCGAATTAAAATAATTAAAATCGTTAGGGGCCTGCTTAAGAAGTTCCGCAAACAACTCTTTAGCCTTTTCCAGTTCGCCGCTCTGCTCAAAATTAAGCGCGAGATTATATTTTTCCTCGGGCTTAAGCTCCTGCGCGCTGATTAAGCCGGCCAAAACGAATATGAAAAATATGACCGGCACAATATTTTTAAATTCCCTATTCATCCGGTATTATAAAGGTTTCCTTAATTCATTAATATATTTTTCATCGAAAATATTTCCCGGTCCAAGAATGCCTCCGGGGTCGAGGCTGTATTTAAGTTTTGCCATTTGACGAATATTCTCCTCGCCGTACATATCCAGCAGATAACCTTTCTTCAATTTTCCTATACCGTGTTCCGCCGAAACCGTGCCCCCCAATTCAACCGCTTTGCGGCATATTATTCCGTACAGCTCTCTTGCTTTGGTGTAGCTTTCATGGTTTGCCGGCAGCATATTGAGATGAATGTGCGAATTCCCCGCATGTCCGTAAGCCACATAATTCATATTAGCTTCCGTTACCAATTTTACACAGAAGCGGTAAAATTCCCTGAACATCTCATGCGGAACGGCGGTATCGGTTCCCACTTTCATAACACCGTTGCGGGTACAGTATTCATTCACCTGCCACGAAATTGAGTGGCGGAAATCCTTAAATTTTTCATAATCGGCTTTATTAAACGCAATCCATGCGTTTTCAATATTCCCCCGGTGTTTTGCAATAAGCGCGCTCCATTTATCAAGAATAATTTTTTCGTTTTCCGGGCTGTACTCCTGCTCGAACCACACAGCCCCTTTTGCCGCTTTAGGTATATTGTTATATGTACTTTCCATAAAGCGGAGCGAATTGGAATCGAAGAATTCAAGCCCGCGCGCGTCTATCAAAGAGTTTTCATTTCCGCCGGCGATCTGGTATGATAGTAAGCGCGCTTCTTCTATAAACGAAAGGGCATCATCCTCTTCATTAAAAAACTGCACGCACGAAAGGATTTCGGCAGGGAGTTTAAGAAGCCGAAGCTTTGCCGAATATATAACCCCCAGCGTTCCTTCGGATCCGATGAATAAATCCACTGCGTCAATATTCTCTTTTGAATAGTAGCCCGCGGTATTCTTTGTAGGGGGCATTTCATATCGGGGTACATTTATTTTAATTTTTCTCCCCGAATCGGCGGTAAGCTCAAGTTTATATCCGTCCGCCAACACCTCTCCCCTTTCAAGCTCCAGCGCATCGCCGCCGGCAAGAATAACCCTTAATCCCATAACATAATTACGTGTTGGTCCGTACTTAAAAGTACGCGCCCCCGAAGCGTTTGTTGCTATTGTGGCTCCAACGAAACAGTTTCTTTCTGTCGGGTCGGGGGGATAAAAAAGCCCGGCCGCTTCAACGGCGTCCTGAAAATCTTTAAGAAGAACACCCCCTTCAACAAGGGCAAATTTATTTTCTTTATTTATTTCCAAAATCCTGTTCAGCTTAGAAGTGGATATTACAACACCCCCCTGCGGAACGCGCGCGCCGGTAACTCCGGTTCCGTTGCCGGCTATGGTGGTTTTAATCCCTTTTAATGCGCATTCCTTAAGAATGCTTTTCAGCTCTTCTTCATTTTCGGGGAAATAAACCGCTTCGGCATCCCCTTTAAAATTAGCGGCATCCGAAAGGAAGGAGGCAAATTCTTCTTTGTCTGTTTTAATTATCATACCGGGCGAATTATTTTTCAATTAAATAATTCATAAAGGTATAAAAAGAAGGGAAGAAAGGAAAACTATTCTGTTTTCCTTCCATGCTTTTTCATAATTTCGCTCCAAACGGCCAGTTCCAGAATTTCCGATTCATCAATAAGCATTACGGGAATATTATTTTCAATTCTGTAGCGGCGTCTTGTATTTTTATCGGTAGAAACGAGAAAATCCCCTTCAAGTACCAGATCGGCTTTGGTCTCGGGGCAGCATAAAATATCGAGAAGCTCTTTTTTAATCATTTTTCACCTTTTTTCAACATAACAAATATAATTACTTAAATAATAAAATGTTTTTAGGAAAAACCCCCGTTATGAAATAATTTTGCAGTATAAATTAAGAAAGCAATACTATGCCGCTTCAGCCCCTTTCAAATAAAGAGATATTCAAATTCTGGTCCCCCCTTGCGGCCACCTGGCTTATGATGGGCATTGAAGGCCCCTTTTTAACCGCCCTTATAGCGCGCGCCTCACAGGCCGAATTTAACCTTGCCGCCTACGGAATAGCCTATTCATTCGCTCTTATAATGGAATCCCCCGTTATAATGATGATGAGTGCTTCAACAGCACTGGTAAAGGGGAAAAACTCTTTTAATAAACTGCGCCATTTTACGTATTGGGTAAATCTGGTTACAACGCTTATGATGCTTCTGCTGATTATTCCGCCGGTTTTCGATTTTTTTGCTTACAATCTGCTTAACCTGCCGCATGGAGTCGCTTCACTTACCTACAAGGCGGCAGTTATTCTTCTCCCCTGGCCCGGCTCTATCGGATACAGAAGGTTTTATCAGGGAATTTTAATTTCAAACGGGCAGACGCGTAAAGTGGCATACGGTACTATTGTGCGGGTCTCTTCCATGGCAATTACGGCAGTTATGGTATTTACCCTTCTTAACGTGGATGGTGTAATTATAGGAGCCTCGGCGCTTGCCGCCGGCGTTTTAATGGAGGCTCTGGCAAGCCGTTTTATGGTGCGCAAACTATTGCCCGCGGTTAAGGCAATTAACGATACGGGGGAGCATATATCTTACAAATTTATTCTTAAGTTTTATTTTCCCCTCGCGACCACATCCCTTATAAGCCTTGCAATGCACCCCATGGTAACTTTTTTTATGGGGGTAAGCCGCAACGCAATTGAATCTTTCGCGGTTCTTCCTGTGCTTAACTCGCTTGTGTTCCTTTTCCGCAGTTTCGGTTTGTCGTATCAGGAGGCAATTATAGCATTAATTAATAGGACCAACAATTACAAGGCAGTCAGAAATTTCGGTATATACATAGCGCTTGGCACTGTGGCCGGGCTTGCCCTTATTGCATTTACCCCGCTTGCCGATATCTGGTTCCGCGATGTATCCGGTTTATCGGAACGGCTTGCCTCTTTTGCCCTTATTCCCCTAATGATTTATTCAATATTCCCCGCGCTTACAGTCTTTATCAGCTTTCAAAGAAGCATATTGGTATGCGCCAAGGACACAAAGCCGGTTACTATGGCTTCCGTTTCCGAAGTAACCGGAGTGGGCATAGCCCTTTTAATAGGCATTCATTTCTTTAATCTTATAGGAGTAACCGCCGCGGTTATTGCGTATATAACCGGCAGGCTTCTTTCCAACTTATACCTTCTGCCCCATTTTACTAAAGCAAGCAAAAAGATAACAGCGCAGTAATTTTGAATATTTGTTACAACTTACCAGACACATAGAAAGTCTAATATCTTACAAATTATTCTTATTGTTTCTATTTTGGGGGAATTATAAATGAGATATGCCTTTTTAGCCTTGTTTTTATTGAGCGGTTTAATGACAGCCCAGGGTCCCGATATTTCCTATTTTTTTAATCCGCGTACTGAATTTAATACTCATTCCTGTTATGTTTATCTTAAGGGGGACTCACAATTAAAGATACCTTTCACAACAGTAATTGACCGGAATGAAAGAGCGCCGCTCGGAAGCCGGAAATATTCCAGGGATATCAAAATCGACTGCGGAATTGTATTCGCCGGAAACGGTA
>DAHYUM010000109.1 GCA_027398005.1 bacterium | reverse complement strand
CATGCCGAAACAAACTGTTTATGATGATGCCGCCCCGGTTGAAGAAAAAAGCTGGGGAATTCCAATAGCGGTAAAATAAATTAGAAAAAAAATGGGCGGGCTTAATGCCCGCTCACTTTGATTAATTATGAAGAAGAAAATAAAATACGAAAATGAAAAAATAGGCAGAATTAAAATTATAAAGGATTTTTTACCTGCGCCGGATGAATTGGTATTTAAGGAAGAAAGCCTTAAGGTTACGCTTAATCTCAGCCGTACGAGTGTGGAATTCTTCAAAAAAATTGCAGATAAGAATGGAAGCAAATATCAAAAAATTATCAGAAATCTTCTCGATTCTTATGTAAACCATTACTCGTCATAGAAAGATACCCCGGGCTTTTATTTTAGTGCCGGAATTGGTTTAGTGTTCCCCCTTCAGCAGGTGTAATTTACAGATAATGTATTACCGGGCGCCCTGCGCCGGATGTCTGCTGTTATTCACCGCTCTCATAGTATCCTTAAGAAGCCCCAGCGAACGCTGGCTTAGAAGGTCTATTTTCATTAATCCGAGCTCCTCGATGGAATACATATCGGGCTGTGTAATTATAAGCCCCAGTCCTTTATTCTTTGCGAATTCAAGCGCGGTATAATTGGTAATAGGGCGTGGCGAAATTACAATTCCGCTCGGATGAATGCTCAGGTGGCGCGGAAAGCCCGCCAGGCGCGATGCAATTTCTATAATGCTTTTCCACGGCTCATTATTAAAATTGAACGAGCGGGTCTCGGGGAATTTTTCGGCAAGCAGGGGAAGGTTTTTAGCGCTTGTCCATGGAATGAACCTGCTGTACTTTGCAATCTCGCTTTCGGAAATTCCGAAAACTTTAGCTGTCTCGCGGAATGCGGAGCGCGCGCGGAATGTAACCGTAGTCGAAATCATTGCCGTTTTATCGTAGCCGTACCGTTCGAATACATACCTTATAATTTCGTCCCTTTCCTTCCACGAAAAATCGAGGTCAATATCGGGGGGCGAACTTCGTCCCCTGTTAAGGAACCGTTCAAAGTAGAGGTTGTATTTAATCGGCTCCACCTCTGTAATGCCAAGGCAGTATGCAACAAGGCTGTTGGCCGCCGAGCCGCGTCCTATATGATGGATACCCCTGCTTTTTGCCTCTCTAATAATATCCCAGACAATCAGGAAATAGTCGCAGAATCCTATTTCGTCAATCACTTCAAGTTCGTACTGAAGCCTTTTAACCGCCTGGTCTGTAATAGGGCGGTATCTTTCCGAAAGGCCGCTGAAAGCGATTTTCCAGAGTAACGAAAAGGAAGTTTCCCCGGCAGGAAGTGGAAAGAGGGGAAATTTATATTTCCCCGTTTCAAGTTCTACCCTGCAGTTCCGGGCTATCATCTCGTTATTGGCAATAGCGGCCGGTATCTGTTTCCATTTCTTCTCCATTTCCGCCTTTCCCAGCAGATAGCTTTCTTTATCGGCAATCTCGTTTTCATTAAGGTTATCCAGCGTAGTGCCCAACCTGATGGCATTAATTACCTTATAGAGCGTATAATCCTGCGGTGCGGCAAAGAATGCCGGGTGCGAGGCCGTAAATGGAATACTGTTTTCGAGCGCGAAATTATAGAGCAGTCTGGTTCTCTTCTTATGCCTTTCGGTAATAACAAGTTCGGCAAAAATATTCTCCCTCCGGTTAAGCCTTACCGCCTCCTTAAGAAGCTGTATTGAAGAAGTTACAATGAACAGGTTATTAAGGTTTTGTTCCAGCAGGCTTGCAAGCGAGAAATCCTCTTTAAGTTTTCTTGTGGTAATTATTTTGCACAGCAGCGAATAGCCTTCGTTGTTCTTAGCTATAAAAAGTGCATTTAAATCCTTCCCGGCCGGGTCGTCTATCCAGGCGCCGTAAATTGGTGTAATGTTTTTTGCGGATGCTGATTTTGCAAGCTGTACAAGTCCGTACATCGAATTGGTATCGGTAAGGGGCACAAATCCGCTCCCCGATGCGGAAGCAAAATCGACCAGGTCTTCTACCGTTATAGCGCCTTCGAGCAGTGAGTAGTTTGAATGCGCGTGAAGCGTGAACATGGCGCTACTCCGCTTTGCCTATCTGGATCGATTCGTATCCGAATTTATCCCTAATTTTCATTACCGCCCTCACCATTTTCTTTCTTACCATTTCTTCATCCTCGAATAAAATTTCCTGTTCAAGAAAATGACTCAGTTTGCTCAAGTGGATTCCTATAAGCCTTACGGCAACCCTTCGGGTATATGCTTTCCTGAAAAGGTCAACGGCCGTTTCGTAAACTGTCTTATCGTCGTCGGTAGGTATTATAGTGCGCGCCCTTGTAATTGTGGTAAAATCGGAATAGCGCAGTTTAATAGATACGGTTGAAGCCATCCAGTTTTCGCTGCGGAGGAGCTGGCAGACCCTGCTCGAAAGGTCGAAAAGAATTTTTTCAATTGTCTCGCTGCTTACAACGTCGGTATCGAACGTGGTTTCCTTTGAAATGCTTTTTCTTTCGTGTCCGGCGTAAAGGGAGTCGCTTCCGTGCCCGTTTGCCTTTTCCCAAAGTTCCAGCCCCCATTTGCCAAGCAGAGCGGCAAGGTAATCCTGCGAAGCCTCCGCAATATCCTTAATTGTAGTAAAGCCGCGCGCCCTAAGGAGTGGGAATGTGGCTTTTCCCACCCCCGGAATCCTTTCGATTGGAAGGGGATGGAGGAACTTGGTTTCATCCCCATGCGGTACGTATGTAATTCCGCGCGGTTTCCTGAAATCGGATGCTATCTTTGCAATTGTCCTGTTCGAGGCAATTCCAATTGAGCAGGGGAGATGGAATTTATTCCATATTTCATCCTGAATCTGTTTGGCAAATTCATCGGGCCTGCCGTAAATTTTCTCGCATCCGGTAAAATCGAGGTAGAATTCATCCACCGAGGCCTGCTCGACCAGGGGGAAATATTTTTCGAGCATTTTTCTTACCGCTTTCGAAAAGCGTACATATTCCTTATAGTGCCCCTGCATATAAATGCCCTGGGGGCAGAGCCTGAATGCGTTGCGGATAGGCATAGCCGAGTGGAGCCCGAATTTGCGCGCCTCGTAGCTGCAGGCGGCCACTACGCCCCTTCCGTGAGGGTCTCCCCCTACTATTACCGGTTTCCCCTCAAGCGAGGGGTCCAGAATCCTTTCTACCGAGACGAAAAAGGCGTCCATATCAAGGTGAAATATCGTCTTCATCTGTTTTTTTGTTGCAAATTGTTAAAACAAGTCGTATAATAGTGTATAAATGTACACTATAATATGGCAAATAATTTTGATATGCGCAAGAATGATTTACTCGATATGGCCTCTTACAAACTCCCCGAAAAGGGGAAAATAAGCCGTATTTTCGATGCAATCCCGAAAATAATCGGTTCAACGGGGTTTAATATATTCGATTACGAGAAGATATTTCAGGATGAAGAGACGCGCCGCATAATAAGGGAGGGGGAAACGATAGGGTGCTTTTACATTGAAAGCCCCGGAATGCGTTCCCTTTTAAGGAGGCTAAGCTGCGATACTTTCGAAATGCTTGTTGCCGCCTCTTCGGTTATACGCCCCGGCGTGGCAGAATCGGGGATGATGAAGGAATTCATAGAAAGGCATAAGAACCCCTCGCGGAGGAAATATTTAATTCCCGAAATGGAAAAATATCTGGGGGAGACTTACGGCGTTATGGTATATCAGGAGGATGTAATTAAGGTGGCGCATCACATTGTAGGGCTTACGTTAGAAGAAGCCGATTTTTTAAGAAGGGCAATGAGCGGCAAGATGCGTTCCCGCAAAGCGATGCAGCTTATAACTGATAAATTCTTTGCATCGTGCAGGGAAAGGGGATATCCCGGTAATGTGGCATCGGAGCTGTGGAAACAGATTGAATCGTTTGCGGGGTACGCATTCTGCAAGGCGCACAGCGCATCATTTGCCCTCCTCTCATTCCAGGTTGCATACCTTAAGGCGCATTACCCGGCAGAATTCCTGGCCGCCGTGCTGAGCAATCAGGGGGGGTATTATTCTGCCGCAGTGTATATATGGGAAGCGCGCAGAATGGGAATAAAAGTTCTTCTCCCTTCGGTAAACCTGAGCGCCTACGAATATACCGGAGGGGGGAATGAAATAAGGATAGGGCTTATGGCAATAAGGAATATTGAAGAAAACAGCGCCCGCAGAATAATTGCCGAAAGGGGGAAAGGGGGGGGATATAAATCGCTGCACGATTTTCTTGCGCGCACCGGAACGGGGTACAAACAGAGCGAAACTATGATTAAATGCGGGGCCATGGATTGTTTTGGAGGAACGCGCCCCGCACTGCTTAGAATGCTGGATGTCTATTTCAGCAGCAGGAAACTGATAACGGAAAATGAGAAGGACCTCTTTTTCGATAATATGGTAAAACTTGCCGATGAGGTTGCCACGCCTCTCGAATTCAGCAGGGAGGAAACGGGAATTTCAGAATACGAAGCTTTCGGCTATATGGTTACTTACCACCCGCTTGAATTTTTTGAAGAGGAAACGGGCAGGGAAGGAATTGTTAAGGCAAACCGGATGCACCTCTTTAATAACCGCAGGGTTAAAATGATAGGCTGGTATATGGCAAGCAAAAGAATAAAAACAAGTAAAGGGGATATTATGAAATTCCTTTCGCTCGAAGATTTGACCGGAACGTTCGAGGCGGTTCTGTTCCCTAAAAGCTACGGGCGCTATGCCGAGCTTACCCTTTCGATGGGGCCGTACCTTATTGAAGGCATAATCGATTCTTCGGGAGGGAATAACGTTATTGTTGAAAAACTTTCCCTCCTCTCTTCGGAAAAGGCGCGCGCAATAACCGAAAAAGAGGGGAACGAAAATAAATTCTTCGGCGATTCCGATAACCCGGCCAGCTATGAGGAGATTGTTATGATTAACAGTCTGGATAAGGAAAAGCTTCTTACCGCTTATGTCGGGTAAATGGCTATTTGCTTATTTGCGAAAGGCGGGGGAACGTCTTTAAAGTGGCGGGGGGCACTTCTATTTTCAGCCTCTCATTAAGGATGTGGAGAAGTTCAAGCGCGTTTGCAACGGCATTGCCGTGCGGATGATTATTCAGTATTACGAAGATTCTTTTTACAGTATCGAGCACTTCATTAATTTTCTGTTCAATTTCTGCAAGCTCGCCGGGGGTATATAAATAATCGTACCGTTCGCTCTGCTCCTCATAGCTCTGAGCCTTGCCCATATTGGTAAGGGAATTTTTCCACGCTTTAGTATTTCTGCCGTGGAAACGGATATATAAATCGTTGCCTACCGCAATAGGATTGAATGTTACCGCCTGCCCGATAACCGGCTGGTCTATTGTGCAAAGGGATGAATTACCCGAAGCCACAAAATTGAAGAACCTATCCATCATCCACGATTTATGCCTTACCTCGATGAATTTATCGTATTCCGAAAAGATATCCATAATTTTCTTTGCCCTGTTCGCGTTTTCCTTTGTAAGAGTAAAGGAGTAGGGAAACTGGATTAGAAGTCCCCCCAGCCTGCCGGCATTGCCTAATTTATCAAGGTTGGATTTAACCGCTTTAATCTTCTGTTCGTCGTAGCTGTTCTTGTGAGTAAAATCGTTGTGCAGTTTAAGCGTAAATAGGAAATCCTCTTTATCCTCAACCTTATCAATCCAGCCTTCAACTGTGCGGGGGGCAATATAGGTATAATAGCTGGCGTTTACTTCTACCGTGTTGAAATAGCGGGCATAGAACTGAAGCCAGTCGAAAGTGCTGCTCTGCGCGGCGGGATAGAAACTGCCTATCCAATCCTTGTAAGACCATCCTGCCGTGCCGGCGTATAGCTTAGCCATTATAAATCCCCTGCGTTATTCAAGAATACGGCTCCTTAGTTTTTCAATTGTATCCGGTTCAACTCCGCAGCATTCAATAAGATAGTTTTCAACGGTGCCGTAACGCCTTAATATTTCATCGAGCACGCTGTTTAAATAAACCGGCCTTACTTCAAGCATCGGCCTTATCTGTTCAATTGAGGCGCGGAAAAAACTTAAAATACGAATCATAAAAATTATACGGTTAATGCGGGGACCAATAAACCTGTTTGTAGAGAGGTATTCCTCTGCAACAACACTGCGTGGAACCCCTGCAAGAAGCTGAATAATTGCCGCAATAAAGCCGGTCCTGTCTTTTCCCACCGTGCAGTGAATTAAGGCAGGGAGGTTATTATTACCGGCAAGAAGAGTAACTATTTTTTTTATTTCCCCGGTTGATTCGAATGCCGTATTGAAATAATGCCCGCGGAGGTAATCTTCAAAATCGAATTCCTTCGACTGCTGTATAAGGAACAGGAGAAACTGTTTCTGTTTTAGGGCCTGACTGCTGTGGTCGATAGGAATATTTATAACTCTTGTTTCTAATCCGCTGGGGAGCCTGTCCGGTTTTCTCTCCCTCTCTTTAATTCCCCTTAAATCTATAATAAGGTTTATATTAAGCCGGTTTAATTTCTGCCTGTCCCTGCGGCTTAGCGAGGCGAGGTCATCGGAGCGGAATAAAATTCCGGTTTTAATCCTTTTGCCTCCTTCGCAGTTTAAGCCCCCTATTTCCCTGAAGTTATAGGCGTTATCAAATTTTATGAAACGGTTATCGGGCATATTGAGGTGTATCCAAAATAATTTTCACAGTACAACAATGATATTAAAACTTTGATTCGGTTTCAATTTAATTCGGAATGAAATTGCGGCGGGCAAAAAAAAGCCCCCCTTGTAGTGGAGGGGGGCTTGTTAGAGGGTGTTGTTTGTTTCTATTAGTGCTTAAACCTTTTTACGTTAGAATGGGAGGAAATTCCGAGTTTAAACTTAACAATCTGCTCCTGCAGGTTGGTTGTAAGCCGGCTCAAATCTTCCGAGGCTCTTGCAACCTGCTGAATGCCCGCGGCGCTTTCCTGTGTCACATTATTAATGCCTTCAATACTATGGCTTATTTTTTCGGCTGCGCCCGACTGCTCTTCGCTTGCAGAGGCAACCTGGTTAACCATATCAACAACCTTCTGCGAACCGGAAATAATCTGATTTAACGATTCGCCCGCGCGGTTTGCAAGGTCTTTTCCTTTTTCAACCTCTTTTGTGCCTTCCTGCATTGCAACAACTGCGCCCTTGGTCTCTTTCTGAATCTGGGTTATCATTGTGGCAATTTCCTTTGTAGCTTTGGTTGTGCGTTCGGCAAGTTTTCTAACTTCATCGGCAACAACTGCAAATCCGCGTCCCTGTTCCCCGGCGCGCGCCGCTTCAATTGCGGCATTAAGGGCAAGCAGGTTTGTCTGGTCTGCAATATCGTTAATTACCTGAACAATCTCTCCAATCTGGTCGCTGCTTTTGCCTAGTATTTCAACAGTATTTGCCGATTTTTTAACCACATCGGCAATCCGGTTCATTCCTTCAATAGTTTCGTTAACAATTTTGCCCCCTTCTTTAGCAATCTTGCCGGCGTTAGCCGCGGCTTCAGAGGCTGTAATGGCGTTCTTGGATGATTCCAGAATTGTCTTTGTAATTTCTTCAATAGAGCTGGCAACTTCCATAGTCTGCGCGCTTTGTTCCTGCGCTCCGGCGGCCATCTCTTCGGTACTGCTCGAAATCTGGTTGCCTGCGCTGGCTGTTGCGTCAATAGCTTCGGTTACCGAAATGAGCGCGCCGCGTATGTTTTCAACCGCCTGGTTAAAGCCGTTAAATAGTTTTCCTATATCGTCATCCTTTTCGGCATTAAGCTTAACCGTAAGGTCGCCACCGGCAAAGTTGCGCATTTCTTCAAGAATTTTGTTAACGCTGCCGCTTAAATAAACTCTCTGCTCTTCAACATCCTTAATGGCAATTTCAACTTTTTCTTCAACGCTCTTCTTTTCTTCAACAAGCTGTTCGTTCATGCTCTTAATGTTATTTACCATATACTGGAAACTTTCAACAAGTTCGCCAATTTCATCCTGAGTAGTTGCGTTAAGGCTTACGTTTAAGTCGCCGTCGGATATTTTTTTGGAAGCGGAGTTAAGGTCGCTTACCGGATTAAGTATTGTGCGGTTAACCTTAGGAACAATAATGTAGGCAAATAAGCCCGAAGCGGCCATTACAATGCCAAAGATTATAAGGACTTTAATAAAATTATCCTTGGCATCCTTAAACTTTGCTTCGCTTTCGCCGGTAAGTTCCTTCGAAATTGAATCGAGCGTTGAATTGAGTGTTGTATATTTGTCTTCGGCGGTGCTCATTGCCATAGTAGCTGCATTAAGGTCAATTGAAGCCATTTCGAAAACGGTATTTACTGCTTTCCTATAGTCTTCAAGCTGAGCCGAGGCTTTTTGATACTCCCCGGAAAGCTGTTTAAGACTGCTGTTATCCATTTCCTTTTTAATGTACGAAGCCGCTTTATCGAGATTGACAGTCTGTTCTTTTGTAAGTGCGTCAAGTTTCTGCTGGTCGTAATTTGCTCTGGCCCATGTAATGAATTTAAAGGTGTTCCCCTGGACTTCGGTTACAATTTTAGAAGTTATCTGCTGATCGACTGTGGATTGGAAATTAACTGTATAAATAGTATCAAGCGCAAGCTGCTGCCCTAATAACGCAAAAAAACCAATTACACCATAAATAATCAAAAATATCAACACCAATGCAGGGGCTACGAGCAGCTTTCTCGATAGTTTTAACTTATTCAGCCAGTTATTCATTTAATACTCCATTTATATTTTAATAATCAATTCCATTTCTATCAGTCAATTATTCCCGAAAAATTGAGCCGTATTAAGAACTGCGGTGAGGATTACAGGGTATATTGTACTGATTTCGGCAATCCGTCCATTTACATAATTTATTATCGGATAAATTTGTTGAATTTTAATAAGGGGGGAGAAAAAAAAATGGTGAAAATATTCAAAAAAAAATCCCCCTTATTAGGTAGGGGGATTCCAATAAAAACGCTTGTTTTGGACAAAAATCATCTGTTGCGGTAAGCGCCGCAGGCAAAAATTACTCCGTCTGCTTTTTCAACGAAAGTATATTTTGTCTCAATTTGTTTGGAAACGGGATTTGTCCATTTGTAGGTCTGCCACCCGGTTCCCTGCTTGTTTGCGAGGTCGATGCGTTCTTTAATAAAAGCTTTTCCGTCGGCATCTTTTAACTCCATCCAGTTTTTGCCTACCATTTTA
>DAHYUM010000108.1 GCA_027398005.1 bacterium | reverse complement strand
AAATAAATATATTTACTCAATCTGAAGCAGGAACCACTTACCCTCCGCAGTGCCCATGAACATATCCTCTACGAGCAGGTTCCAGCCTACAAAACCGGTAAAAATTCCATCTTTCGATTGTTCTGCGGTTGGTGCAAGCCCTTCGCCGGTTTCGGCATTGTAATTTTCGTGCATCGAACCATATTTATTTATATCCGTTATAATTACCCGCCCCAAAGTTTCCGTCAGCTTAAGGCATGCGTTTTCAAATCCGTAGTTTTTAAGACCGGTAAAATAGAGGTAATTTGCAATCGGCCATACCGGTCCCTGCCAGTTTGAATAAGGGACTATCATGCATTCATTGTTATAATCCGGGTCTGTTTTCGCAAGCGATCTTAATCCGAATTTTGCAAGCATATAATTTTTATTAAGAAGGTAGCGTTTAATCATTTCCCTTCCGTCGGATTTAGAAAGCAGGTCTTTCTGTATAAGGGGAACAAAGTTGGAATAGCTTACACGCATTATTTTCCTGCCGTCGCTCCGGTGGATATTCCAGAACGAATAATTCTTTTTATCCCAATGGTATTTCATTATTGCCTTTTTAAGATTACCGGCTTTGCGGCTGAACATATCTTCATCCGTTTTTTTGTTCAGCCTGCCGGCAATCCGGGCCATTGCCAGATATTCCCGGTACTGGAACACATTAATATCAACGGCAAGAATAGAACTTGCCAGCCGGTCGTCGTTGGTAAGAACCACATTATTATCGGCTCCGCTCTGCATTGCGTTATCCCAATAAAAGAGACCGTATTTTTCGTCGTATTGCGTCTTTTCCCTATACGCAATTACTTTTTTCAATCCATCAAATACCGGTTCGATCCAGCTGAAATCATTCATTGCTTTTGAGGCCAGGAAAGCTCCCTGCGCCAGAAAAGGCTTCATTGCGAACTTGCCGAATATAGGGCGGGGCCCATCGGTAGTAATGCAGCCTGCAACGTAGCCTTCCCCGTCAATTGCTTTAACAAAATTAAGCACCCAGTATTTTAGATATTCCGGCTTGCCTATTGAAGCAAGATGATAACCGATGAAAAATCCGTCCCAGTCCCACATCTGTTTATAAAATCCGGCAGGAATCAGGTAATCATATTTAATAAATCCTTCCGCCGGCCTTATAGATTGGGGACGCAGTTTATCGATCTTCTCTTTCAAATCCTTATAAAGATTTTTCAAATCTTCAGGACCTTTTTTAACCTGCCCATTAATTAATATCGATGTCGCAAAGATGGTTAAAAACAGGAATATCCATTTAACTTTAACACTCATTCAAATTTTCCCGTTAATCAGGTTGCAATATTATTAAAATGCCTTTTCTCTTTCGGCTTCAATTAGTTCAACCGTCTTGGGCAGATATTTGCCTAACAGCCGCGCGCCTGTTTCCGTAATTAGAAAATCCTCCTCATTCCTGCAGCCCCCGAAATTCTTATATTCATCAAGCTTATCGTAATTAAGGAATTCCAGAAATTTCTTCTCGCCGCGCCATTTGTCTATCAGGTCGGGAATAAAGTAAATGCCCGGCTCAATTGTGAATACGAACCCCGGTTTGAGCTCTCTACCTAAACGGAGCGATTTTAAACCGAACTGCGTGCTCTTTGCTTCCCCTTCGTAGCCTACATAAACTTCGCCCAGGTTTTCCATATCGTGCACATCAAGCCCCATCATGTGACCTAGTCCGCATGGGAAAAACATTGCATGGGCGCCTGCTTCAACCGCATCGTCAATATTGCCCTTCATAAAACCCATCTCTTTCATTCTTTCGGCAATTACTTTGCATGTAGATATATGCACATCTCTGAATTTGACCCCCGGCTTAAGCATTGAAACAGCGTGCTCGTGCGCGGCCAGCGACGCGTTATAAATTTCCTTCTGCCTTTCTGTAAATTTTCGTCCGACGGGAAAAGTGCTCGAAAGATCTCCGCAGTAATGCGATTCCACTTCGGCGCCGGCATCTAGCAGAAAGAGTTGTCCTTCCTCAATCCTGTTGCCGTAATAATGGTTATGAAGAGTCTGCCCGTTTTTTGTGGCTATTATAGGGAATGAAATATTGCCGTTCGCATTCAGGGCAACTTCGTAAACCTTTGCCATTATATTCGCCTCTGTCATACCGGGGCGCGCGTAACGCATAGCCGCCAGATGCATTTCAGCGCTTAAGAGGGCTGCTTTGTGAATTTCCTCAATTTCCTCGGTGGATTTGAAATTTCTCTGCTCAACAGCGGCTTTAACCAGCTCAAGCGATGAGTTTTTATTTACATCCCCGGGCATAATTCCAAGCCATTGATGCAGTTTAATTATATTATCGGCCCGGTACTGGGGCATATAATGAATTTTTCTCCCCTTCTTTATTGCATCGGCAATAAATTCACCGCATGCCCCATGGGGTGCGCTGTTTTCTATTCCCCCCTGAATGCATCTTTCTTTTATTGTCGGCTGAACACCCATCCACACAATATCATCTATCGTATAATCGTTGCCGAATATGTAATCTTTTCCGCTATCGGCATCAATTATTCCGGTCAATCCGGGGAAATCGATACCGAAAAAATAGAGAAATGTGCTGTCCTGCCTGTAATGATATGTATTATCGGTATAATTCATGGGACTTTCGTCGTTGCCCGGCATTAGTATCACACCTGATTTTATTTTTTCCCTAAGCTTCTTTCTCCTTTCGATATAAGTTGACGCGCTGAACATTTTTACCTCTCAATTTTTATATTATAAATTATTTTTTTTCATCAAGATTTTTAGTGAACACATAAAAATTCGGGTCTGCCGTTAGTACCGTGCCCCCGGCAATTTTCATTTCTTTCCAATCCTTATCCGGCCTCAGCCATACTTCCTTTTCGCCAAGCTTTACTTTTAACGGCATCGCAAAGCCATCCACTATATTTGTCCACCTGTATTTTAATATACCATCGGCAATTGAATACTCGAGAGTAGGTATTTTTACTGTGCGCAAATACTGGTTGAAAAATGGGGCTAGGTTCATACCAGTCTGCTTTGACATAAAGTCTTCAATCTGCTTGGTTGTTACTGTCTGATGGTAAAATGTTTTTGAAATATTCCTTATCATATTTCTGAACTTTGTATCATCGTTAACAACCTGGCGCAGTGTATGCAGCATATTGGCCCCTTTTGAATACATATCCCCCGAGCCTTCGTTATTAACATTATACACACCTATAATGGGGCGGTCGTTGCGGATGCTTCTTCTCGTCCCGATCAGGTATTCGCTCCCCGCTTTCTTCCCGAAATGGTAATCGGTATAAAGTGATTCGGAATAAGCGCCGAAGCTTTCGTGTATCCACATATCGGCAATATCCTTACTTGTAATGCTGTTGCCGTACCATTCGTGCGATGATTCGTGAATTATAATAAAATCGAATTTCAATCCCCATCCCGAACCGCTTACATCGCGCCCGCGGTATCCGTTCATGAACCCGTTGCCGTATGTAACCGAACTCTGGTGCTCCATACCGAGGTACGATACTTCCACAAGTTTATATCCATCCTTGTAGAATGGATAGGGCCCGAACCAGTATTCCAGGGCTTCAAGCATAAGTTTTACCTGCTTAAACTGTTCCTTTGCCTTATCAAGATCTTCGGGAAGTACATAATAATCGCAATCCAGAATCCCTTTCTCCCCTTTATATTTTTCACCAAAGTGGACATAGTTTCCTATATTCATATTTACGCAGTAATTATTGATTGGGGATGAAACAAACCAATCGAAGGTTTTGGTGCCGTCCTCATTTTCGGTTACCTTCCTAAGCCTTCCGTTCGAAACATCCATCAGGTTCTTGGGCACTGTTATGCTTATAAGCATGCTGTCCGGTTCATCGTACTGATGGTCTTTACACGGCCACCAGATGCTTGCACCAATGCCCTGGCACGAGGTGGTTATATAATCGTTCCCCTTGCTGTCTTTCTTCCAGGTCAATCCTCCGCTCCATGGCGGATTTTTGCTCACGCGCGGCTTGCCCGCATATTCTACTATAATACTGTTTATATTTCCTTTTATCTGTTTCTTTTCAAGCTTTACAAAATAGGCATTGCCATCCCTTGTATAGGTAAGGGGTTTTCCCTCCTGCGTAACCCTGGTAATATTAAGCGGGGTCTGTAAATCTATCTGCATTACCGTGTAAGGTTCAAGCACTTTGTATTTAATTACGTTGCTTCCGGTTAATGTGCTATCGGCAGGGTTTACCTTAACGCTCAAATGGTAATATTTCAGGTCCCACCATTTCCTCTCCTTTGTAATGGTTCCCCTAAGAGTATCCTGGTGAGTAAATGAATGTGTCTGGCCAAAAGCCAAACCGGCCCAAAGAATCAGCAGAGCAAAAAGAATCGGTTTATTTATTAAGCGGGTCATTTTAACGGCTCCGGATAGTTTAAAATTTTATATGGATTAATAATAAATAATAGGCGGGCTTAATCAAAACAAGCACCGGACTTGTTTAATTAGAAAGGAATAAATTAAAATTTTAAGTATGCCTCTCTTTAGCATCAGGCACGCGGCATGTACAGGTAAAATTCAGAGCCCTCCCTTTCCCTGCTTTCGACCCTAATTTTCCCTTTATTAAGTTCAATCATTTCCTTGCATACAAGCAGTCCAATTCCCGTTCCGCTTTCATTCATTGTGCCCAGCCTGCTTGTGGTCTTTTCAATTTTAAATAAGTTCTCCATTGTTTCGGCATCCATTCCAATTCCGTTGTCGCTCACTTTTATCACTACATATTTCTCCTCTTCTTCTGCCGTAACTGTTACTTTACCCCCGGGAACCGAAAATTTAATGCCGTTCGAAATCAAATTGCGGACTACAGTCCTGAACATATCTATATCCGCATTAATCATATACTTTTCATCTATGTCAAGTTCAAGCTCAAGGTTTTTATTCCTTGCAAAATCTTTTAGAAGAAGCGATACGGAATTTACCTCCTTAAACAAGTTTAATTTAACCAAATTCGGTTCAATCTTTCCGCTCTGCATTCGGGACCAGTTAAGAAGGTTCTCCAGCAGCTCGAATGTTTTTCTTATGGCGCTGTCTATCCTTTCAATAAGCATTTTTCTTTCATCATCGGTAAAAGTAGCATAATCGGAGGTAAGCATTTGAACAGCCCCCATAATCCCCTGGAAAGGGCTCCTTAAATCGTGCGCTATTATCGAAAAGAATTTCTCTTTGCTGTTGTTCGCCTCGCGCAGTTCCTCGGTGTATTTACGCAGTTCCTTTTCATATTTCTTGGTGCTCGATATGTCTAACGTAAATCCTGCAAGGAATTTATTGGTTCCGTCTATTGTAATGGGGAACTTAATTGTTTCATAAATTTTCCCCTCATGTTCCTCAACAGCCCTTACCACTTTTCCTTCACGAATTATTTTTAAGTCATCCTCGGTCATGCTTTTTGCAAGGTCCGAAGGGAAGAGCTCAAACATCGTCTTGCCCAAAAGCTTTTCAAGAGGCATATGGAGCATATTTTCATAATTCCTGCTTAGCCTTAAGGAACGGGTATCCTTATCTTTAAAGAATACATAAACCGGACTGTGTTCCATAAAGGCCTTAAAAATCTCCTCGCTTTGCTTTAAGGCTTCTTCAGTCCTTTTTCTTTCTGAAATATCCCTTATAACTGCAATTGCTTCTTCTCTGTTCAAGGCAACAATTCTAGCCTCATAAGTGGAAAGAGTTTTCCCGTCGAAGAGTGAATACTCAAACTGTTCAATACTCTCTTTGTCTATTGCTTTATTTATTGCCTCCACTGTTTTTGCGGCTATTTCTTCCGAAAATAGTTCCTTGATATTCTTTCCTATTACCTCTTCGTTGCTGTATATCTGCTCAAAAGAATTGGACGAAATAAAATTCCTGAAAATTCCGTCGGATGAAATCCTCAGTACCATATCGGGCAGTGCCGCAATTAAAGCCCTGTTCTGCTGTTCGCTTTCAAGCTTTTCTTTCTGGTTCTGAAGAGTTAGATTGAATCCCCTTTTTAGCCTTTCTAAAAAAACTCTTATTCCCGCCGCGGTTATTCCGATTATAATTACGATATCAACTATATCGAATATATCGGTCTTTGAGCTGAATTCATTCTTGACAATACCTGCTAACTCAAATGCCCCTAGCAGAATTATTGTTAATGTGCATATTATAGCAAAAAAATAAAAATACGCCCTTTTGAATACAAGTCCCGCTATTACTAACAGCCCGGGTATTCCGAATAATACCGTATCATGAAGCCCGTTATTATGCCACAGGAGATATGTTATTAGTCCGAATAAAGGCCAGATTATGAGTGCCGCCGCTATATTTATTAACACTCTCCTTAAAAGTATATTTGAACCAATTAATAATATTATTACCATAGATATTTCCGGTACAAACCTTCCGCCGTCAAAAAACAATCGCTGAAGACTTAATATCAGCAGACCGGCAATTACAATAAGATTAAGAACATTCACAGTTCTGGCAACTGTATTTTCTTCTTCGTCGTTGTAAACGGGCAAATCAAGAAGCAACGAAAATTTGTTCATTTACATAGGCTCCAATGTTTCTAATTTTTATAAATAAGTTTGCCGGCAGATTAATGGAATTACGCACTCCCGTAAACCTGAAACTTATTCTAAATTATTACCTTTTAAAATTCAATAGTGGGGGGTAGTACTAATTACATTTTTTATAATTCAACTGATTGTCTTATTTAGACCGGAAGGTCGACATGCTTGTTGCAACAAATAAAAACGGGCAGTTTAACTGCCCGTTAAAATAAAAATTGATTTAATTTCCCGAAGCTGCCGGGGGGGCGCCTGTAATGGTTTTGCTTCTTTCAATCGATTGAAGAGCCAGATAATTATCCCCGTAATTTTCAAGGTTTTCCATTTCCTTGTCGTATTGGTCGAAATGCCTTTCCTCTTCCTCAACAAGAAGCTCGAAAACTTTCTTCGAAACTGAGTCAGCATTCTGTGCACATTCGTTAGCCCATGCATTATAATCGTTTGCGCTTTGTGTTTCCATTTCGGCAGCCATCTTCAGCATCGCCTTAACATCGTGTATTTTGGTCACTTCAACGGCGGGTTTCATTTCTACTTCCCCTTTAAGAAAGAGGATTCTGTCTGCCAGTCTTTCAACATGCATCATTTCTTCAATTGCTGTGCGTTTGAATAAATTGGAAAGAAGAACAAATCCCTGGTCGTCGCAATGAAAATGAAAATACATATACTGGTGCACTGCAGCTAGCTCGTCTGCTACGGCTTTGTTAAGAAGTTCAATACTTTTGTCTTTCTTCATAATAATACCTCCTTCTTATGAATTTTCGTTGTCTTAATAGGTATATTCTTTTGTAATTTAATTAATAAATCTATTATTTTCATGCACTAAATTATATTTGGAAATATATATAAATTAAATTCAAATTACCCTCTTTCCCTGCCTATTCCCCTTTACATAATATATTATTTGAATTACAGCCTAAACTAAGGTAAATTTAAAGCCTTAAATTTGGAGATACAATGTATAAATTCAAAAACGTAATTAAACGAAGCGGCGCCAAGGTTCCCTTTAACCCCGAAAGGATTGCCAACGTAATTTACAGGGCGGCCGTATCGGTTGGCGGGCGCGATAAGGAAAAAGCGCACGAACTGGCCCAGAAAGTAATTGAATTAATGAATGCTTCTTTCGAGGAGGGCTATACTCCTCATGTGGAGGAAATTCAGGACATTGTTGAAAAGGTGCTTATCGAAAACGGGCACGCCAAAGTTGCTAAGGAATTTATACTATACAGAGATAAAGCCGCGCAGAGAAGAAGGGAAGACAGCAGGCATTTTTCCAAGCCTAACGAACTTATCCCCTGGAAAAAAGTATGGCGCTCGCTCGATTGGGCCGCCGCGCACAACCTTAACACCGTCGAAGGAATTAATGCCCGCATTAAAAACGGCGAATTCCCCCAGATTGTTCACGAGGCTGAATCTCTTTACGAAAACCAGCTGGATACCGCGGCCGAATTAATTAAGGAAAGAAGCGCCGAACTTAAAATGGTTATGGTAAGCGGCCCTTCCTCTTCGGGTAAAACTACCACTACTCTTAAACTTGAACAACGACTTAATAAAATGGGAATGAAATTCGTTCCCCTTGTTGTAGATAATTACTTCTTCGATTTGGAAATGCATCCTAAAGATGAATTCGGCGATTACGATTTTGAAACCCCGCAGGCGCTCGACCTTGAACTTATTAACGACCACCTTAAAAGGCTTGCCGCCGGCGAGAAGGTACTTATTCCTTATTACGATTTTAAGACGGGAACGCGCCACCCCGACAGCACCCCGCTTCAGCTTCAGGATAATGAAGTGCTTCTTATCGATAGCCTTCACGGCCTTTACCCCGAATTCAGCAAGGTTATTCCCGCTTCGCAGAAATTTAAACTCTACCTTGAACCGCTTTTGCAGATGAAAATGTCCGACGGACAGTATATAAGATGGACCGACTTAAGATTGATACGCAGAATGCTGCGCGATTCCGTACACCGCGCTTATAACCCCGAACAGACTCTTCTTCACTGGCACTATGTACGTTCTTCCGAAAAGAGGACTATCCTCCCTTACTCAAACACGGCGGATTATATTGTAAATACTTCAATGGCATACGAAGTGCCTATTTACAGGCCTAAACTGCTCGAATCGTTCAAACAATGGGTGGTTAAATATAAAAATGATCCTCTCCGCGAGGATGCTTATACAAGAGCCGAAAGAGTTGCCCGCATGCTCGAAGCCATTGAACCTGTAACCGATGAATCTTCAATTCCGGGGGATTCTGTTCTGCGCGAGTTCATAGGCGGAAGCATACTTGAATATCATTAAAGATTTTTACTCAGATATAAATAAAAAAGGGGCTTATGCCCCTTTTTTATTTTTCTTCAAAAAATTTTATTATCTCTACGGCTGTCTCTTCATCCTTTTCGTACTGCACAAAATGGCCGCACTTATCAATTAGAACCAGCCTGCAGTGGGGTATTAATCCTGCCCCCTGTTCGGCTATTTCCTTAACTGTCATTTTATTATGCAGTACGGGCTGCGGTATAAACTGGTCGTTTAATCCGAATATTATAAGAGTTTTCTGCTTGATTAAACTCAGCATTCCATGCACCGGATATTCCAGCATTCCCTTCATAGAGCTGGCTACTACTTCGCAGTAATCGTTAAAATTTTTCCAGCCGCGCATTTTCTTCCGGTCTTCAATCATAAATTCAACATCCTTATTCATTTCATAAAAATTAATACGGTAGTTGAATTCAATCTGTTTATCGGTTGCCGAAGCATAATAACGCGCCTTATTATTTTTCATAAGCCGCGCTATTTCCTTTTCGGTAAAGACTTCAAGACCGGCCGGCGCAAGAAGCACTAGCCGGTTAATTAAATGGGGGTAAAGCAAAGCCGCGGTAATTGCAATCTGCCCTCCCATCGAATGCCCTGCAAGAGACACCGAAT
>DAHYUM010000107.1 GCA_027398005.1 bacterium | reverse complement strand
TTATTATATATACTTTTTTATATTTTGATAACTCTTCTTTATGCGTTTTTAAGTAATTCTGGGAACCTAATAATCCCAATTCTTCTGCACCACAAAAAATAATTTTAATAAATCGATTCCCTTATCCGCGCGCTTATATAATCCATAATCCACACTACGAATGCAATAAGAATAACAATCAAACCTACTTCGTGCCACCTTGCAAGTCCCTGATACTGCATAAGCATGGTACCTATACCGCCGCCGCCAACAAGTCCAATTATAGTGGCCATCCTTACATTTATATCCCATCTGTAAATGGTAAATGAAAGGAACGGGAGAATAATCTGCGGAACAACGCCGAACCATACAACCTGAATTTTATTTGCCCCTGTAGCCGAAATTGCCTCCACCGGCCCGTTATCAATGCTTTCTATGGCTTCCGAATATAGTTTCGCGTTCGCAGCAATTGTATGCACAAGCAGGGCAATCATACCTGCAAAAGGCCCTATGCCCACCCAGACCGAAAATATAATAGCCCATATTAATGGTTCAACCGAACGGATGAAGTTGAGTAAAATCCTAAGTAAATAATAAAGAGTGAAGGTTATTTTATTCTCCTTCATAAGGTTGCGGGCCGTTAAAAAACTTAATATAAGAGTGGCGGGAATTGAAATAAGGGTAGCAACAAGGGCAATATAAATGGTCTCTATTATTGCAAAAAGAGCATCGTCAAAAATTCCGAAATTGGGAGTAAAGAGGGAAGCGAAAATTCTTTGCGCCCCGTCTATACCATCAGCCGAAAACAAATCCACCAGCGATATCCGGGTAATAATCCACCCTGAGATAAAAGTAATGTTGAAAAGGAAAAATCCGAATATTTCAACAGTCCATTTTGATGTTTTTCCCGGTTTGGCAATTCCGAAAAGCCGCGCCGAAAGGGAAGTGCGGCTGTAGGTCCATATTATGCCTGCGGCCGCCGAAATTATGAATATTAGTAAAATTTCATTCCACGAAAAAGGGAGATCCCGCATTCTGAGAATGAATTTATAATAAATTGCCCTTTGAATTACAATAAGGGAATAGAACACAAAGAAGATATCGAGCAATGCGCTTTTGACGAACCTGATTTTCTGCTCAATTTTTTTTGTCTGCGCGGTAAGGTCATCGGCATTGAATTGCTTTTTGCTCATCTTATTTCCACCTCCTCCGCTTCACTTCCGTAAATTGTTTTAAACCATTTTTCGTCAATATCGGCAGGCGCTCCTTCGTAAACAATTTTTCCCTCTTTAAGGGCGATAACACGCGAAGCATATTTGCGGACCAGGCTTAGAAAGTGGAGATTGCATATAACCGTGGTTCCCATTTCCTTATTTATCTTATAAAAATACTGCATAACGGAATTTGAAGTAGCCGGGTCGAGCGAGGCAACAGGTTCATCTGCCAGTAATAGTTTCGGTTTCTGCAAAATGCTTCGTGCAATTGCAACCCTCTGCTGTTGGCCGCCGCTAAGCGAATCGGCCCTTACATCGGCTTTCTCCTTTATTCCTACGGTATTCAGTGCCAGCAAGGCATCATCGTAAACATCGTCAGGAAATTTGTTGAATATTGAATTGATTGTTCCTACCCGTCCCAGGCTTCCTGCAAGAACATTGGTCAGTACGGAACTTCGCTTTATAAGATTGAACTGCTGGAATACCATGGCAATCTGCGATTTTATCTTTCTTAGTTCCTCCCCTTTAATATGGGTAATATTGTTGCCAAGGAATTCAATAGTTCCTTCGGTGGGTTCAATTAGACGGTTAATGCATCGTAAGAGGGTTGATTTGCCCGAACCGCTTAAACCTATTACTACCAGAAACTCCCCTTCGTCCACCTTAAGGTCAACTCCCTTTAGGGCGTGGGTTCCGTTGGGATATACTTTATGCAGATTGTCTATTTTTAAGATCATTTATTGTTTATAAGATTGTTATAATCGATATTTTGTTCTTTAAGCATTTTACGCAGGCCGTCATAATCGCTGTCGGTTGTTGGTATTAAGTTTACAATATCATAAGTATCGTAAATTACCTTTTTGCCGTAATCGGTCGATACGAATTTAAGAAGCGCCTTAACAATTTTGTTTTTCATTTCGTCGGGCATATACTTGCTGAATATGAACGGGTCGTTAGGAATAGATTCGGTATAGCCTATTATTTTAACTTTCGAGGCCACATCGGGGAATTGGGGCAGAACCCTCATTCTGGCATCGTAAATCTGTCCTGTTTTCGGATCGGGGGGAGAGCTGTAAGTGGCCCCCGCATCAACCTGTTTCTGGTATACCATTGTAACCACGTTCTCATGGGTCATTGCAAAAACCTCTTCTTTCGGTTTTATCCCTTTTCTATCCAGAATTGCTTTAGGAAGCAGGTAGCCCGAAGTGGATGATGCGTCCACATAGGCAATTGAACGCCCCTGTATATCTTCAATCCTATCTATACCCGAATCGAAACGGGTAATAAACTGTCCCCTGTAGGTAGTTTCCCCGTTATCCCTAACAATTCTTAGCAATGCCTCTGCGCCATATTTCTGGTGAACCATAATATATGCAAAGGCGCTTAACCCTGCGGCAATATCGGCTTTTTTCGAGCCGAAGGCTTCGTAAACCGCAATGAACGAGGTTGGAATGGCCGACCTGAAATAGTAGCCTGTTTCTTTTTCGAGGAATGCCAGAAGGTCTTTTGCGTTAGTGGCAATCCGTTTAGTATCCCCCGACGGGGTAAAATAAAACTTGATTGGATTGGAACGGGAGCCCAGTTCCCCTTCCTCCGATTTGCGTACTGTATCTACGGTTATAAATATAAGAAGGGGGAGAATATAAGCTAAATATTTAAGATATCTCAAAGGAATTCCTTTTCTTTGAATTACCGGGTAGAATTTACCCTTTTTTACCTTAAAAAATGAGTCTTTTTTAATAAAAAGAAGGGGATGGGGAAAAAATGGAATACAGGATAGATAGTCCTTATTCCTATTCAAAAAAGAATTGAATTTTGATAGGTGTGTACATATATTAACTGTCTATATTTTAAAAATTAGCAAAAAAACGGAGGTTTGGTATATATGGGTATGATGGCCCGGATGAGAAGTCTAGCCCCTTGGTTTATTATTACTGTAGGCGGTTTATTTGTCCTTTTTATGATTTTTTCCGATACCAGAATGGGAAGTATTTTCGGCAAAACCGAAGCCGTTGTCGGTTCGATTGCGGGAGAAGACGTTACTGCTCAGGAATATTCCACGGCTGTTGATAACTTTGTTAAACAGCAGGAACAGCAGACCGGAAGAAAGGTTGAAGAAGATCAGATGGAATATTACAGAGATCAGGTTTGGAATATGCTGGTCAATGAAAAGCTTATGCAGAAAAAAATTAAAGAATACGGAATCATCGTTACTGATGAAGAATTGAGAGACCTTCTGTTAGGCGCCAACCCTCCTCAGGAACTTGCAAGAAACTTTATAGATTCAACAGGAAAATTCGACAGAGCTACTTACGAAAGAGCTTTGAGAGATCCTAAAGCCAAGGACCAGCTTATTTTAATTGAAAACTATTACAGAACCAACCTCCTTAACCAGAAGCTGATGGATTACCTCTTTGCTACTATTAATGTAAGCGAAGATGAAATACGCCGCCAGTATGATGACCAGGCAATTAAAATGAGAGCCGATTACGCGTTGTTCGATATTAACAGCGTTTCCGATGCCGATGTTAAAGTTACCGACGAAGATTTAAGGAATTATTATAATAAGCATATGAGCGACTATAAAATGGATGCTCAGAAAAAGCTTAAATATGTTCTATTCAGCAAGAAAGCAACCGCACAGGATTCCGCAAGAATTAGGGAAGGGCTTGTTAAAAGCATGGATAAGCTTCAGAAAGATACAGCCAATTTGAAGAGCCTTATTTCCGCGTACTCCGATCTTCCATATTCAAAAGATACATTAAGCGTAACTTCGCTTCCTGCTCAGGCAAAAAATTTATTGTTTGCTGCTAAGCCTAACCAATTTGTTGGTCCGGTTGTTACCCCCGAAGGATATACGGTTTATCACTTTATAGCTAGAGTAAAAGGAAAAGACCCGGTAGTAAGGGCTTCGCATATTTTAATTAGAAGCGGCGTAGATGATAAAGCCGCAAAAGCAAAAGCAGACGATATTTACAATCAGCTTCAGAAGGGTGCTAATTTTGCCGAAATGGCAAAGAAATATTCCGAAGATCCCGGTTCTGCTTCCAACGGCGGCGATGCCGGATGGGGTTCGAAAGGAACCTGGGTTAAAGAATTTGAAGATGCTGCTTTGAACGGAAAAGTTGGCGTAATACAGAAACCGGTTAAAACCGCTTTCGGATATCATATAATTAAAGTTACTGACCGTTCAGAAGATAAATTTGTAGTTGAAAAAATTGTAAATAAAATTGCGCCATCGCCAACCACGGCAACAAGAATTCAGCGCAACGCAAACGACCTTGTAAAACTTGCTAAGGATGAAGATTTCCAGAAAGCAGCCGAAATGATGAAATTCAAGGTTGTTGAAACCCCTGCATTTACTCAGAAGCCGAATTTCATTCCCGGTCTCGGCTATAACCAGACACTCGTTCAGTGGGCATTCGAAAACAGCGTCGGCGATGTAAGCGATGTATTCTCTACTCCTGCAGGCTACATTGTTGCTTCTGTTTCCGCTGATATTAAAGCCGGCGTAAAGCCTTTTGAAGATCTTAAAGAAGCTATTAAGGTAAATGTTGTAAAGGAAAAGAAACTTGAAAAGATGATGGCCGAAGCCGCCGATGCGAAAGCTAAATTAGCCGGAAGCAACGACCTTAAACTGGTAACCAATTTCTATCCTTCTATTAAAGTTGATACGACTACAACATTCTCGGGCAGCGTACTGCCTAATGTTGGACGCGATTTCGCATTCATCGAAGCATGCGCCAAAGGGGATTTGGACAAAATTTCTAATCCAATCAAGGGATTACGCGGCGCTTATCTTATTAAGCCTACATTCAGAACTCCTTTCTCGCAGCAGGATTATGCTTCGCAGAGAGATGCCATTAGGGATAAAATTCTCCAGGGCAAAAAACAGCAGTTCTTCCAGCAGTGGCTTACCTCTTTAAGGGATGAAGAGAAAATAGTTGATGAACGCTATAAATATTTCAGATAACAGAATCTGACCCTACAAAAAGCCGCAATTTTAATTGCGGCTTTTTTTTTGCACTTTTTTATCATTTTATTTTTAATATATTTTGCCGGTATGAAAGGGAATATTAAATATCTGCCGGCAATGCTCCTTTTCTTCTCTTGCACCGTCTCCGCCCAGTTTAACGGAAGCAATTACAGCCTGTTTATAAACTATAATTACACATCCTCTTCAAAAATATATTTCCAGCCAAAAGCTTCGGATGAATTTCTGCGGGGCATCCATAGTTTTCTTGATAATGTACCCGGCCTGGGGGTTGAAATAAGAATGAAGGCCGCCGATAATTTTTTTATAGGGCTTGGGGCCGATTACCTTAGAAAAAAAGGAAAGATTAATAATGTTTCTGTTGCCGCGGGCACCCTTGAAGCCGT
The DNA here is from genome assembly GCA_027398005.1 of bacterium. Classification (GTDB taxonomy): domain Bacteria; phylum Bacteroidota; class Ignavibacteria; order Ignavibacteriales; family Melioribacteraceae; genus JAEXUB01. Next base: position 3,996 of record DAHYUM010000107.1, on the reverse strand, counting down.
TGAGGCTGAAGACGGATTTGAAGTTGTTCCGGTTGAACTTACCGGATACTATATTTTCCCTTTTTCATTGAAAAACTATAAGTTTTTTATGGGCGGGGGAATAGGATATTATTTAGGGAGCCACATTAGGACTGTAGGGGATATAACCTCAAATACAATAAGCAGAACGGGGAACCTGGGCATTCATGTACTTACGGGGGTTGAAGTTATACTTACCGATTATCTAACGCTGCGCGGTTCGGCTAAATTCCGCGATGTTGAATTCTCCATGAAGAGCGGATACGATAAACTTGAGGGAAATTATAACGGTACTCCGGTTCAAATTATTAATCCTTCATTCGATACCAAAGTGGTAATAGACGGAATTATGTTTAATATCGGCCTGGCCTGGCAGTTCTGAAACCTTTCTTTATTTTAATTAACCCGCGCAATAAGTATATTTATCCCCTGATATTGATTAAATTAGACGATATGAAAAAGAATGTAATATATTTAACCGGATTTATGACAAGCGGAAAAAGCACTATAGGCCCTATACTGGCCAATGTGCTGGGGTGGAGTTTCTATGACCTTGATAAGGAAATTGAAAAGAAAGAAAACATAAGCGTGGTTGAGATTTTTGAAACAAAAGGGGAAAATTATTTCCGCGCCGCCGAAACGGAAATTCTTAAAGCAGTCAGCGCCGGAGAAAATGTTATTGTATCTTTAGGCGGTGGAACAATTGCAAACGATGAAAACCTTGCCATACTGAAAGAGACGGGTAAAATTATATATTTAAAAGTATCCCCCGAAATATTGTACCAGCGGTTGAAAAATAAAATAGACCGTCCATTGTTCAGGGATCTTACATTGGGGCAATCGACCGAAGAGGACTATAAGAACAAGATAAACGAGATGCTGGATAAGAGGATTGAATATTATGAAAAAGCAGACCTTGTAATTAATACCGACGCTACGAGAATTGGAATAACCGTTGACGTAATTGCAAAGAAAATAAGGGCGCTTATTAATGAAGAAAATTGAGATTGAACTTAGGGAGAAAACTTACCCCATATTCATAGGCGCCGGTATTTTACGGAATTTTGATAAAATTATTGATGCCTCATTTAAAAATGAACGTATTGCAGTGGCGGCCGATAAAAGAGTTGTTAAACTGCACAGGCAGAAACTGCTACCCCTTATAAATATGAAGAAGCGCAAAGCCGAAGTATTCCTATTCGACGCTTCGGAAAAGAACAAAAACCTTGCGGGTATAAGCAAAATATATTCTTTTCTGCAGGAAAGGAACTACGGCAGGGATTCACTCATTGTATCTGCTGGAGGCGGAATTACCGGCGATACGGCCGCTTTCGCAGCATCAACTTATATGCGGGGAATTAAATATGTAAATATTCCAACAACCCTCCTTTCGGCAGTGGACAGCTCAATAGGGGGTAAAACGGGTGTTAATTTTAACGGGATTAAAAATTTTATAGGCACCTTTTATCATCCCGAATTTGTAATAATTGATACGGAATTCTTTGCTACGCTCCCTGCCGATGAAATTATCTGTGGACTGGGGGAATTGGTTAAAACAGCCTTTCTTGCCGGGGGCAAATTCTATAATTCCCTCTATAATTCAATTGAAGAAATTGCCGGCGGCAATTTTAAGGGAATTGAAAATATTATTTATGATGCCGTTTCTTTTAAGGCAGGCGTTGTTGCATCGGACGAGAAAGAGAAAGGATTAAGAAAGATTCTTAATCTGGGGCATACTTTTTCCCATGCGGTCGAAAAGGAATCGGGGTTTGCGGTTAAGCACGGGCAGGCGGTTATATTCGGAATAGTTGCGGCTTTATCGCTTTCAAAAAATATGGCTCTTGTAACTGCCAGAGATTATGCGAGCAAACTTGAATTTATAGGCAAAATAAAGAAGAAGATTAAAGTGCCTCTCATTTCCCCGGAAATATTGTACGATGCGATGCTAAGCGACAAAAAGAACCGTTCCGGTAGAATTAAATTTGTTCTGCCGGGCATGCCGGGCAACGCGGTAATAGATGCCGAAGCAGATAAAAAACAGGTATTAAAAGCAATAGTTACGGCATACAATTATTTTAAGTAAACTGACGTTAGAACGATGAAGAAAATTCTAATTTATTTTTTACTGATTTTATCCGCCATCTCTTTTTCAGTAATAAAAGGGCAGACCGAAAGGGAGACAAGGGCTGTTTGGGTGGCTACAAATTTCAGGCTGGACTGGCCTCCGGCTCGATACGATGAAACTATCCAGAAAGAAGCGCTTGCAAATATTTTTGACGACATTAAGAAGAAAAATTTTAATACCGTTTATTTTCAGGTGCGCTTTAATGCTACTGTCCTTTTCCGTTCTACTTACGAACCTCTTTCTTTCTATATAACCGGCAAATTGGGCGATACTACCGGGTATGACCCTCTGCAGTACGCAATTGAGCTTGCGCATAAAAGGGGATTGGAGCTTCACGCCTGGGTGAACATTCTAAAATGCCTGGACGGTACAGAGAAAAACCTTATTGATAATCCTTTGCATATTACTAAAATACATCCCGATTGGATTGTAAAAGACACTAGGGATGGAGCTGTTTCATACTGGCTTGACCCGGGACTGCCCGAAGTAAGGCATTACCTTTCCGGTTTAATTTCGGAGATGGCGCTTAATTATGATATTGACGGGGTTCAGTACGATTACCTCCGTTACCCGGGCAAGAATTTTGACGATGATTTTTCCTATTCGGTGCATGGAAAGGATTTGAACCGGGACGAATGGAGGAGGAATAATCTTACTGAACTGGTTAAAGAACTATCGGAAAAAATAAAAGCCGAAAAACCGACAATGAAACTTGGCGCGGCTCCTATTGGCATTTACAGGAATATGCAATATGCAAAGGGGCTTGAAGGATTTAACGATGTTTATCAGGATTCGAGAGAGTGGCTTAAATTAAAATATATCGATTATGTAGTGCCACAGATATACTGGACTTTTGAAGGGAACCCTCGTTTTGACGTTCTGGCAAAGGACTGGAACAGCAATTCATTCGGCAGAAGCGTAATACTTGGCATTGCAGCGTACAAACCGGATGTATATTCGGAACTGGATAAAATGATTCAGCTTTCTAGAAACATTAACACAGGGGGTGTGGCTTTCTTCCGTTATTCAAACATAAAGAATTATGATTTCGATCTTTTCCCAAACAAAGCTTTCCCGGCTGTTATGGCCTGGCTGGATGGAAGCAAACCAAATCCTCCGTCAGGACTTATATGCCAGTTTATTGAGGGGAAGCAAGATTTCTTCAATCTAAGCTGGAAACAGCCTGCCGAAACGGGGAGCGACGACTCACTACGCTATTTTTCCCTTTACAGCATCAAAAGTCCCGTTGATAAGCCTACAAATGAAGATTTGTTTGAGATTATAAGCTCTTCAAAAAATTCGGTATCGCTCGGCATACGAAGGCCGAGAAAGGTAAGTTACTTCTTTACGCTGAAATCTGTTACAAAACTGTGGAATGAAAGCCTAGGCAATTCGAATGTTGTTAAGGTAACTTTCCCTGAGATGATAGCACTTTCGGGAATTGATGAATTATCATCGCAGCCATTCATTTTAAAAGAAAAAGAAGGATCTCCAAAAATACTTTTATTTTCCGAAGCCGAAGGACACATTACTATATATCTTAAAGACCGGGGCACAGTAAAAAAGATTGGCGAAAGCGGGGTTGAAGCAGGTAAAAATGTAATTTCGGTTAATTATATTATACCCGATTCAGGAGAATTGTTGCTCAATTTCGGGAAAGGAAAAGAAGTGAAAATAACACTTTGAGAAAAATGTTTTGAACCGGTAATATTTTATATCGATTGTTTATAATTCATTCCATTAATACAATTTAATCAATTCTTTATTAATACCGCAGGTAAAATACTTAATTTTACAGTGTGAAATTAATTATGAACCAAGTGGCATACGAAAAGAAAAACACGATGAATAAA
>DAHYUM010000106.1 GCA_027398005.1 bacterium | reverse complement strand
ATGTAAAGTTATAGGAAGCATTGTTTCTACTATTAAACACGATTCGTTTAAGAATAAAAAGATTATGCTCGTAAGGCCGATTAACCTCGACGGCTCTTATAAGACGGGCACTATGGTTGCAATTGATACCGTATGCGCCGGGGTTGGCGATACCGTTCTTGTCGCATCCGAGGGAAGAAGCGCAATGGAGCTTCTTGGGTTTACCAAGAGGGAGCCCCTCAGGAGCGTTATTGTCGGCGTTATTGACAGGATTGATGTAATTAAAAAAGATAATATTTAATATAAGAGTTTAATTTGCAGCAGGATGAAAAATATATTGCAGATGTTGTCCGCAGGGTAATTGACGAAATTGAAAAACAATCGCGCTTAAATATTAATTCATTTAATTCAAACGCGGGGCCTGTTTATGACGATGTTAATTCGGCCGTTGCCGCATCCAAAAGGGCGCAGAAGGAATGGGCCGGAACACCTAAATCGGTTAAAGCAAAGATAATTGAAGAGCTCCGCGCCTGCATGCATTCCTATGCCGAGGATTTCTCGCGCCGGGCAGTTGAAGAAACCGGCATGGGCAGGGTTGAAGATAAAATTATTAAACACCATAACGCCGCAACGCATACCCCCGGCATTGAAGACCTTGAAACAAGAAGCTGGAGCGGCGATAAAGGGCTTGTTTACGAAGACTACGCCCCGTTCGGAGTTGTTGCCGCTGTAACCCCGTCAACTCATCCAGTGCCTGTGCTGTTCAACAGCCTGGTTATGATTATCGCTTCGGGTAATTCTGTCGTGTTTAATGTACATCCGGCCGCTAAAAAGCTTTCGGCCTATGCGGTGGAAAAATTCGACGAAGTTATATGCTGCGGCGGTGGACCGAAAAATCTTGTTACTATGATTAAGGAGCCCACAATTGAGGGAGCCGAACAGCTTTTTGCGCATGACGATGTAAAGCTTATTGCGGCAACAGGCGGGCCTTCCCTTGTAAAGGCGGCATTTAAAGCGGGTAAAAAAGTTGTCGCCGCCGGGCCGGGCAATCCCCCGGTTCTGGTAGACGAAACCGCCGATATTCAAAACGCGGTCAAGTGCATTATCGAAGGGGCTTCGTTCGATAATAATATTTTATGCATTGCCGAAAAAGAAATTTTTGTGGTAAATAAAGTTTTTGACCGCTTTATGGATGAAATGGAAAGACAGGGATGCGTACGCCTTCAGATGCCAAAGATTAAAGAACTTGGCGCGCTCGTCTTTTCGGTTAACGATAAAAATGAAATTACAGTAAGCCGGAATTTCATAGGCAAAAACGCTTCAGTTCTTGCCCGAGCTATAGGCATTAATATACCCGACAGTGTAAGGCTTATTTACGGCGAATGCGAAACCACATGCAAATGGGTCGGCGAAGAGCAGATGATGCCTTTTATGCCTGTGGTAAGGGTAGGCTCTTTCGAAGAGGGGGTAGAACTGTCTGTCAGGTTCGAACACGGATACGGGCATACGGCGGTTATTCATTCTTCCAATATAGATAACATAACAAAGTTTACAAAAGCTCTTGATGTTGATATTGTTGTAGCAAACGGATCGAGCCTTGCGGGGCTCGGCGGAAACTCGGGGGAAGGATATTTCTCCCATACTATTGCAAGTCCAACCGGAGAAGGCATATGCACCCCCCGCAATTTTGCTAGGGTCCGCAGGCTTGCAGTAGCTAAATCAATGCAGATTACTAATTAAAAAAATAAAGGAGCAGCAAAATGGCTTTAGAAGCTTTAGGAATGGTAGAAACAAAAGGACTTATCGGTTCAATTGAAGCCGCCGATGCTATGGTAAAAGCGGCAAACGTAAAATTAATTGGCAAGGAAACAATCGGCGGCGGCTATGTAACAGTTATGGTGCGCGGCGATGTAGGTGCGGTTAAAGCCGCTACCGATGCAGGCGCTGCCGCAGCTCAGAGAGTTGGCGAGCTCGTTTCGGTTCACGTAATTCCAAGACCTCACGGCGATGTTGAATTGATTCTTCCGAATGCAAAATAAATTTAACAGCAGGGAGCATCTAAATTGAGCGAAAGTATTTTTTCTTTGAAGAATGATATTGTTCAGGTGGGAAAAAGAATGTATGAAAGGGGCTATGTTGCCAGCAACGACGGCAACATAAGCGCCCGAATCGATTCCGAAAGAGTGCTTATTACCCCCACCGGAGTAAGCAAAGGTTTTATGAAACCGGAGGACCTGATAATTGTCGATTTTAACGGCAAGGTTCTGGCAGGCAGTAAAAAACCTTCTTCGGAAATGTTTATGCATCTGCAGGTTTACAGGGATAGGCCCGATGTTAACAGCGTATGCCATTCGCATCCCCCTTATGCAACCGGGTTTGCGGTTGCAGGGCTTCCGCTGGATAAATGCGTACTGCCCGAAGTTGTTATTGCACTCGGCTCTGTTCCGCTTATTGAATACGGAACCCCCGGTACGGAGGAATTTTATAAACCGGTGCTTGGCAAACTTAAAGATTACGACGCGTTTCTGCTTGCCAACCATGGCGCCCTTACAATTGGAAAGGACGTGCTTAATGCATACCATAAAATGGAAACATTGGAGCATTTTGCCAAAATTGCCTTCATTGCACAGCAGATTGGCTATGTTAATACCCTTAACAACGAGCAGGTGAAAAAATTAACCGACCAGAGAGAGAAGTACGGCATAAGGACTAATGTGGGCTGTGTTTCGTGCGGGGAATCGGACGGACAGAGCTGCAGCACTAATATTCCGGATGAAAAACCGGGGGATGACCTTATACGCAAAATAACCGAGGAAGTTATTAAACAAATACGCAGATAATTATGAAAATAATTGTATGTAATATCGGTTCCACAAGTTTCAAGTTTCAGCTTTTAGATATGTCGTCAGAAAAATTAATCGCAAAGGGGTACACCGAAAGAGTCGGCTCCCCCGATGCGATTATTAATTACTGGCAGGGGGATGAAAAGGTTTTTTCTTCAACCGAATCCATTCCCAAACAGGGGAATGCGGTTAAGCATGCTCTCGATTTTCTTTTAAACACCGGAATTATTTCATCGCTTAATGATATTGAGGGGGTAGGCTTTAAAACTATTCAGGCAGGGGATAAAAACGGCTCGGTTCTTTTGACCGGCGAAGTGCTAAATGCTATGGAGGAATTCCGCGACCTGGCGCCGGCGCATAATCCCCCCTACCTTGAGGCAATTTATATGTTTATGGAACTTCTCCCTTCGGCCAAATTGGTCGGAGTGTTCGAGCCCGGGTTCCATATTAATGCCCCCGATTATGCCAAAGTTTACGGCGCGCCTTACGAATGGTACGAAAAATTCAATGTTATTAAATACGGCTATCACGGCGCATCACACAGGTATGTAACGGGCGAGGCGGTTAAAATTTTAAATCTGCCCGCAGAGAGCCACAAAATTATTTCATGCCACCTAGGGGGCTCATCTTCTGTCTGCGCTTTTAAGAACGGAACCGCTGTGGATACTTCGATGGGATTTACTCCCCAGTCCGGTTTAATTCAGGGCACAAGAGTGGGGGATATCGATCCTTTCGTGTTCCCTTATATAATGAAGAAGAAAAACATTACACTCGACGAAGCCCTTAAGGAATGTTCAAAGAACGGAGGACTCGCGGGGCTTTCGGGAATCTCGGCCGATATGAGGGAAATTAAAGAAGCCGTTAAGAACGGCAATAAAAGGGCAAAGCTGGCAAGGGATAAGTTTATATACGACGTTAAAAGGTATATCGGCGAATTCGCAGTTATTATGGAAGGGGTTGACGCTATCGCTTTTACGGGGGGTATTGGAGAAAGGGATATTGAACTGAGGGAAGAGGTAATTAATTCCCTCTCTTTTATGGGAATGATAATCGATTATCAGAAAAACAGGAATAACGAAACGGTTGTCACTTCAAAGCTTTCGGGCATTGCGGGACTTGTAATTGCCACTAATGAAGAAATTGTGGTTGCAAGGGAAACTGTTAAGGTAATAAATAAGCAGGCACAAATGCCGAAATAGTTTTTGGCTTAATTCAGGCAAAGAGATGCAATTCAAAAGGAAAATATTTTTGAATATAATAAAAAAGAATGGACCCAGATGAATCTGCCAAAATCCGTTTGATCTGTGTTCGTCCGTGTTCTATCAACTGATACATTGGAGAAAAATTTATGCCCAAGTTTGAAATGAACAATCCGGTAAACAGACTGCACGGCTCAATGCCAAGGATCGGCATTCGTCCCGTTATAGACGGCCGCCGCAAGGGAGTGCGCGAATCCTTAGAAAACCAGACAATGCAAATGGCACGCAGTGCCGCAAAATTCCTTTCCGATAACCTCCGCCATCCGAACGGACTCCCCGTTGAATGCGTTATAGCCGATACATGCATCGGCGGCGCCGCTGAAGCATCAATGGCGGCAGAAAAATTCGCCCGCGAAGGGGTTGGAGTATCTTTAACCGTTACTCCCTGCTGGTGCTACGGAACAGAAGTAATGGATCTTGACCCGCTTATGCCGAAGGCAGTATGGGGCTTTAACGGAACTGAACGCCCCGGCGCCGTTTACCTTGCGGCCGCTCTTGCCGGCTATTCGCAGAAAGGGCTCCCCGCATTCGGAATTTACGGGCACGATGTTCAGGATAAAAACGATTCTGCCATACCTGCCGATGTTCAGGAAAAACTTCTCCGATTTGCCAAAGCCGCGCTTGCCGCCGCGTATATGAAAGGGAAATCGTATCTTTCAATCGGCTCTGTTTCAATGGGCATTGCAGGCTCGGTTGTTGACCCCGCATTCTTTTACGATTACCTCGGTATGAGAAACGAATCGGTCGATATGTCGGAACTGGTTAGAAGAATTGATGAAAATATTTACGACGCAAAAGAATTCAGGAAAGCATTGGCATGGACAAAGATTTACTGCCGCGAAGGGGAAGACATAAACAAACACAAATCTTCGCGGGCACGGAAAGATTACGAATGGGAAACCGTTGTTAAAATGGCTATGATAGCAAAGGACCTTATGGCGGGCAATCCGGTTCTTGCCGAAATGGGATTTGCCGAAGAAGCTATGGGGCATAATGCAATTCTTGCAGGTTTCCAGGGACAGCGTCAATGGACAGACCATTTTCCCAACGGCGATTTTCTGGAGGCAATTTTAAATTCATCATTCGACTGGAACGGAATACGCCAGCCATACATTATGGCCACCGAAAACGACAGTTTAAATGGGGCCGCAATGCTCTTCGGGCATCTGCTTACCGATACTGCGCAGATATTTTCGGATGTGAGAACCTACTGGAGCCCCGAAGCCGTTAAGCGGGTAACTAAGAAACAGCTTAAAGGCAAAGCCGCCAACGGAATAATTCATCTTATCAATTCCGGCTCGTCAACTCTGGACGGAACAGGCAAACAAAGGCTTAAAGGCAAGCCCGCAATGAAACCGTTCTGGCAGATTACTTCGAACGAAGCCGAAGCCTGCTTAAAAGCCACTAAATGGTGCCCTGCCGAAATTGAATATTTCAGAGGCGGGGGATTCTCTTCCCAGTTCCTTACAGAAGGGGAAATGCCCGTTACAATGAGCAGAATAAATATAGTAAAGGGACTTGGTCCGGTTCTGCAGATTGCGGAAGGATATACCGTTGAACTGCCGAAGGATGTTGATTATATACTTCAGAGAAGAACATCGCCAACCTGGCCTACAACATGGTTTGCGCCAAGGCTTACGGGTAACGGCGCTTTTAAGGATGTTTACAGCGTTATGGCAAACTGGGGCGCCAACCACGGCGCTATAAGCTACGGGCATATTGGCGATAAATTAATTACGCTCGCTTCTATACTTAGAATTCCGGTTAATATGCATAACGTATCGGCCGATAAAATATACCGTCCAAGCGCATGGAACGCTTTTGGAACTGCGGACCTTGAAGCGGCCGATTACAGGGCATGCAGAAATTTCGGGCCGTTGTATAATAAGTAATATGAAAGTTTCCCTCTTCATACCGTGCATGACAGAACATCTCTATCCAGAGAGCGGGATTGCAATGGTAAAAATATTCCGTCATCTGGGTGTTGATGTGGATTATGTTGAAAACCAGACCTGCTGCGGCCAGCCCGCTTTCAATTCGGGCTACCGCAATGAGGTTGTTCCAGCCGCAGAAAGATTCATTGAATTGTTCAGGGATAAGGAATATGTGATAGCCCCCTCCGGTTCCTGCGTAAGTTTTGTTAAGGGTTATTATAAAGAGCTTGCAATTAAAGAGGAATTAAAGCCGGCGCTTAACGAATTGACCGGAAAAATTTATGAGTTTACCGAATTTCTTGTCGATGTAATGGGCCTTGCCTCGTTAGGGGGCGAATTTAACGGCCGTGTAACATACCACGATTCGTGTCATCTGCTTAGGGAGCTTGGCATTAAAGAACAGCCGCGCACGCTTATTAAATCGATTAAGGGAATCGAATTCGTAGAAATGAAGGATTCCGATACCTGCTGCGGATTCGGCGGCACATTCTCGTACAAATTTGAAAATGTATCCGTTGCCATGGTAAGCGAAAAATGTTTCAATATCGAATCGACCGGCGCTCAACTCTGCATCGGCGCCGATTCGAGCTGTCTAATGAACATTGAAGGTTATCTGAGAAAAAATAAAATGAAGGCTAAAACAATGCACATTGCGGAACTGCTTGCATTGAGTCTTAAATTATGAATACTACGCCGTTAAATACTAAAGAGTATATCAAAGCCGCGCTTGCCGATAAGAACCTGCGCGCGGCAGTAGGTAAGGCAACCGGTTCAACGGCCGATTCCAGAAACGCGGTTATAGGGCAGATACCATATTGGGAGGATTTAAGGAGCAGGGTACACTTAATAAAGAAAGATGCAATAGAAAATCTTGATAAGTATCTCATTCAGTTCGAAGAGAATTGCAAGCGGAATAATATAAATGTCCATTGGGCCTCGGATGCGGAAGAAGCAAGAAATATAATTTTAGATATAGCGCAAAAGAGCAATTCGAAGAAAATTGTTAAGTCAAAATCGCTTACCACCGAAGAAATTAATTTGAATAACTTTTTCGCGGATAAGAATATAGAAGTGCTCGAAACCGATTTGGGGGAATACATAGTCCAGCTTAACAAACAGATTCCTTCGCATCTTATAATACCTGCAATGCATTTAAGCCGTAAGGATATAGGAAAACTCTTTGCCGAAAAGCTTGGGGTTGAATATACCGAAGACCCGGCGGAGCTGTTGAGCATAGCCCGCAGAATACTGCGCGAAAAATTCCTCAATGCCGATATAGGAATATCGGGGGCTAATTTTGCATTTGCATCAAGCGGCTCATTCTGCGTTGTAGAAAATGAGGCCAATGCCCATCTTACCATCAGCCTTCCCCGTATTCATATTGCCGTTATGGGAATTGAAAAACTAATACCCGATAAAAAATATCTTCCCTATTTTCTTAAACTGCTGCCTCCAAGCGCAACGGGACAGAAATCATCCACCTATGTAAATTTTGTAGGGGGGGTATCGCGCGGCAGATACGGAGAAGGGCCCGAAGAAGTGCATATTGTACTGCTGGATAACGGCAGGACGAAAATACTTAAAGACCCTAAATTGCGCGAAACATTATACTGCATCCGATGCGGCGCGTGCCTTAATGCATGCCCCGTTTATAAAAACATTGGGGGGCATTCATACGGCTGGGTTTATATGGGGCCTATAGGGGCGGCGCTTATTCCTCAGTATCTGGGGGAATCGGAAGGGAAGTATTCCCCATTCCTTTCAAGTTTATGCGGCGCATGCGCCGATGTTTGTCCCGTTAAAATTGATTTGCCGGGCCACCTGCTTGAATTGCGCAACAGGGTGGTTGAAAGCGGAAACACCCCCGGCTACGAAAGAGGGGCTTTTAAGATTTATTCCATGATTATATCCAGGCCCCGTTTGTACCGGTTCCTGTCACGTTTCCCGGCTGTAATGCAGAAACTTATGCCCGCCGGCAAGCCGTTCCCCGTGCCCGGGTATAAAGAGGAAAGGGAATTTGCCCGCTTCGACGAAAAAGGATTCGGGAAAAGATATAAAGAATTTATTAACAATAAATAAGGCAAGTGAACAGCAGGGATAAAATATTAAACCGCATTGCGGAAGCGTTAAAGACCAAAACGGAATCCGCTTCGGACGGCGGGGAGCTTGAAAGGAGTATTTCAATTGCGCGCGGCTCAATTACTCCGGCTGGAAGCGATGGACTCTGGAACCAGTTTAAAGCCGAGCTTGAAAAAATCTCGGGGGAATTTTATTCCGTCCATTCTGTTGATGATGCGGCCGGACTGATTAATTCTCTCTTAAATGAAATGAAAATAAATTCCGCCGCAATTGATAATACCGCCGATGCGGCGGGCGCCGCTCAGCTGCTCGGGAAAAAAGGGATTAAGATTACGGCCGCGCTAGAGCTTGAAGCCGCAGATAGGAAAAATGTTATAGCCGGTATGAATGCTTCCGTAGTTTCCCCCTCTTTTGCCGTTGCCGATATCGCATCGCTTGTGTTTGCAATGGACGATACCGGCACTTCATATCCCCATTTTTTATGCGATAACACCTTTGCCATTGTAAGGAAAGGAAGCATTACGGCAGACCAGTTCGAACTGTTCGAAAGAATAAATCCCGCCAAGGCCAAGAATATGTTTTTTGTTACGGGCCCCAGCCGTACGGCCGATATTGAAAAAGTGCTGGTGCTTGGCGCGCACGGCCCGCGCCGTTTAATTGTAATTGCAGTGGACTAACTAATTTATAGAGAGTTATGGCAATATCTAAGTATCTCGCGTTCGATTTTGGAGCAGAAAGCGGAAGGGCTATTGTGGGCATTCTAGACGGCGGCAAGATTTCGCTTGAAGAAATTCACAGGTTTAAAAATAAACAGATTACAATTTTCCATAACAATTACTGGAATGCATTCAATCTTTTTGAGGAACTTAAGAAGGGAATTAAAACTGCCGTTAAAATGGGGCACGCCGATATCCTTTCGCTGGGGGTGGATACCTGGGGAGTCGATTTCGGAATTCTCGGGAAAGACGGCAAACTTCTCGCGCTTCCGCATTCGTACCGCGACCCGCGCACCGAGGGAATGATGCAGAAAGTATTTAAGACTGTTTCGCCCGAAGAGATTTACGAGCGGACCGGAATCCAGTTTATGGAAATTAATTCCCTCTATCAACTTACCGCAATTAAAAAGATGAAGGACCAGAAGCTAAGGAAAGCGAAAAACTTCCTTTTCATGCCCGATCTGTTTAACTATTTCCTTACCGGTGAAATAAGGAACGAGTACACCATAGCTTCAACATCGCAGTTCCTTAATGTGCATACAAAGCAGTTCGATACAGAACTTCTGGCAAAGCTTAATCTTCCATTCGAGATTCTTTCCCCCATTATTATGCCGGGGGAAAAAGTTGGCAGAATGCTTAAGGAAGTTTCGGATGAAACAGGCTTAAGCGCCGATGTAATTGCCGTTGGATGCCACGATACTGCAAGCGCCGTTGCCGCAGTGCCTGCCATGGGGGATAACTGGGCATATATAAGCTCGGGAACCTGGTCCCTTATTGAGAT
>DAHYUM010000105.1 GCA_027398005.1 bacterium | reverse complement strand
AAAAGTATATCCTCAAAATCGAGATATCCCTTCTGCCTTTTTCTTGCTTCATATTTATCATTCGCTTCAACAATAATCGCGGCGTAATTTCCGGCAAATAGCGAAAGCTCGAATGTATTTATTCCCTCTTCATCCTCTTCAAAGCTTTTCAAATCGGCCGCAAGCGATTGCACAACTTCAATTTCGTATCCGAATGCTTCCCTTTCCTCTTTAAGGTAGCCGCTAATAGCCACCGTCCCTTTCTTTGTAAGGGCAAAAGAGGTCAGTTCGCTAAAGCGGGCTATCAAAGCCTGCGGCACAGCGGATTTAACTGGACTATCAAGAATTCTCTTTACCGCAGAGGCCTTGTCGTTCTTGGGGTTTTCGCTCAATACGGCATTATTAATCTTCGAAAGGGCTTTTTCGGCTTCTTCAAAACGTTCCGTAAAGATTTTATTGAAATCATTTTCAAATAAGTTTTTATAAAAATCGGCCGTTTCTTCGGGTGTGCCGGCAAAAACCGTATCGTACAAACCAAGCAGGTTCTTCCTTTTATCAATTCCGTATTTTACCTGCTTTATAAAAGTATCCTTCGAACCGAAGAAGCGGATTAGATATTTAATCCGGTCCGATTTATCTCCATCCCTAAAGCCTTCCTTTAATATTTCCTCAATACACAGGTCAATCAGTTCATCCGAATTTTTCGAATCGATTGGAATAAAGTCGGCGTCAATTTCGGCTTCGGGTGAAAATTCCTTAAGTATATTTATACAGAAAGAATGTATAGTAGAGATATTGGCAAATACAAGCTGGTTCCTTAACTTTTCAAGCCTGCGGATTGTATTAGCGTTCTTTTCCGATGCCAGCCTTTCCTCTATTTCAACTGCAATCTTACGGCTAAGCTCCCCCGCCGCTTTATCGGTGAAGGTAATGGCCACAATCGAATTGAGAGGTATGCTTTCGCTGAGGGCAATCTGCACGAACCGTTTTGAAAGCACAAATGTTTTTCCCGAGCCTGCGTTGGCTGTAAGAGAAATATGGCGGGTAAAATCGAGAGCGGCTTCCTGGTATGGGGTTAATTCTTTCACATGCCCGCCGTCTTTGGTATTATAATAAGAAATTCGGTCCCCTTCCCGGATGTTCTAGCAACCGAAATAGAGCCCTTAATCGATTCGAAATATTTTTTCGCCATGCTTAAACCGAGCCCCATCCCCTTTTCCCTGGTTGTAAAATTATCGTCAAAAATCCGCTCAATGTTTTCTTTCGCAATTCCGCTTCCGTCATCTGCAAGCCTCAATTCAATATTTTCACCGGTTATGGTAATTTTAATTTCCATATGGCGCGCCCCCGCCTGAATTGAATTGCGTATCAAATTTATAAGGCTCCGTTTCAAATGGTCCGAATCGGCCATAACTTCAACCGCTTCATATCCGCAGGCAACTTTAATATGCAGGTCGCTGTCGAAAAGTGAAACCGCCTCGGCGCAAATCTTCTTCACATCAACTTTTTCAATTTTCAGCTTCGGCATCCTTGCAAAAGCCGAAAATTCCGACGCTATCTTGCTGAGAGTCTCTATCTGCCCGATTATGGTAGAAGTAACCTTTTCAAAAATTGAATTGAACTTGGGGGATTTATCGTTGTACGAAGCCACAAGCTGCTGAATTGAAAGCTTCATAGGCGTTAAAGGGTTCTTAATTTCGTGCGCTACCTGCCGCGCCATTTCTTTCCAGGCTGTTTCCCTTTCAAATTCTGCAAGCTCAAGCTGGCTTTGCTTAAGTTTTTCAACCATCTCGTTAAATCCCTCAATAAGGTTATTCATTTCCCCCTTATCGCGGTAATCCACTTTCACGTCAAGGTCCCCCGCGGCAACCGCTGTTGTGGCCCTTGTAAGCTCCCTTATGGGTTTGGATATCTGCCCGGCAAGAAATGAGCTGAACAATATTATCATTACTGCGGCAAATGAATAACTTCCGAACAGGAATATATCCACTTCAAGGTTCGAAAGGGATAGGTTAACTTCGTTAAAAGCGCTGTTTACATTAATGATGATTGACTTTCCGCCGTAATTTGTCTTAAGATAAAACGATTTAAATTTATAACCGTCTATGTTCTCGTCAATAAGAACCTGTTTCCCCTCCTTATCGCTAATATTTTCCTTAACAAAACTGTTAAGCGCATAAGGGAGAAGCGCCGATTTATAAAACCCCGGCAGCGTTGTATAAAGTATCCAGTCGTTTTCGTAAAGGGTGAATTCCGAGCCGAGATCCCTGTGGGCTTTATCGAACACCTCGTTTTGTATAAGACTGCTTTCAGAAAAATAGTTCTGCAGGTAGCGTTCAATCTGCATTGCCCTTCTCTGCAGTTTATAATTAACGTCATCCTGGTTCTTTTCTTCTACAAGCGATTTGAAATATAGAGCCGAAAGGAACAGGGGAACTATCGAAATTATAATTAGTGAATATAAAAGCCTTGCCCTGAAATTGAAAAGGGTCTTCCATAGCAGTTTAATCCTGAAGATGAAAAGCAGAATTGTAAAGGCCAGAATAAGCAGGGAATGGATAAAAAAGACTTTGAAAAAATCGAACAGGTCCACCGTTAAATCCCGCGTTCTTAAGGCTACGCCGATAAAACCGCCCCCCAGTTCAGGCTTGTTTTTCTGCAGAAAAATGAGATACGACTTTCCTTCAATTTTTCTGCTTACATAAATCTCGTCCCCTTCGCTCTTCAGTTTACCCCTGAAATATTCTATATCGGATTGATTAAGCGAAATATTGCCTATTGAGGAGGCTATATCCCTGTCCGATATAAGAAACGCTATGAGCTGGCTGAAATCGACCGTGGAATTAAGCCGCTGATTGTATGAAGAAAGTATATTATAGCACTGTTTTCGGTTGAAATAGTTGTTCAACGGATGAATGGCAATTTCTACATAACCGAGCAGGACATCATCATGTTTAACAGGGGCAAGTACTGCGAATACCAGGTTGCCTGAATATGGGTCTTCAATATTCTTTACCTGATAATCCTGCTCTTTTTTTGTGTCCCATTCAATCGGATTGTGATTTTCGAAATTATAATCATAATGCCCAAGTTCATTCAAACGGGTATCGAGAATGGAAATATGAAGACTTAAAATTTCCCTTGGGAGTACACTTTCGGACCAAAGCTTGAACGAGTATGGATCGAAATTATTTTCCCCCGACCTGAACCTTTCAATAAGTTCGTTCTCCCTGGAGAACTGGACTGCCGTTTGAATTGCTATAAACTCGTTAAGTTTTTCGTTCCCCCTTAAAAACTCCTGCGCTGTAGCCGGAAGCGAAGTCCTCTCTAGTCTTTTGTTATAATGATTCAGGAGTATAATTGAAAGGAACGAGGCTATGACGAGAAATATTGAATACTCAAATACCGATTTGGTTTTCTTAGTAAGAATGTAATACGCGAGAGCATATGTAAATATTATATAGAAGGATCTGGTAAAATTACTTCCCTGCGGGTCGCTTTGTATAATATCATAAATAAATCCAAGTACTTGCAGAACAACAAAGAGGAATAGGAAATAATATTTCTTCTTACCGCCCCCCAGCCTGAAAAATAGCAGAAGTGACGAAACCGCAAGAAGTACAACGCTCAAACCTATTAGAAGAACATTTATATGCATTACAAATAATGTGGGGTCGGGTATTAAAAAGGGATCCTTGAAATATTTTAATGTCGAATCGTAAACAACACTCCTTATTGAAGCCCCGAAAGCCCTCAGCAGAAGGAAATAAAATACAATAATTACTCCGCCGGCTGTGTAGCGGGCAGTTTTATTGCCGGCAAAAAATTCATCCCCGGCATTCCTTACCAGGTCGTATACAATTATGGTTATGCATAATATAGAGAGCACCGTTAAAAAAAGGTCTAAAGGAGAGCGGACAATACCGAATCCGAAAGCGGATGAAAAAAAAGTGGCATCGGATAGCTCCCCCGATATGAAACGGGTGGGAATTTCAAATATGAAGAACAGCACCCTGAAACCGGCTATCAGGAGAATTACAATAAGGGATTGAACTTCGCGGCTGCTTATTTTGCCAAGCCAATCCTTAAGTTTTATAAGAAGTACAATAATAAGCGCCAGCAGAAAAATAAGCTGGAGAAGGGAAATAACCTCCCTAATTTTCTCCTGGTCAACGCTTAAAGTGGGGGTCTCGAAAACTACAGTCGCAATTTTTTCATTGGCCGAATTAAAGACTGCAACCGATTGCTCCCTCCCGTCTACAATTTTAACTTCTTCGGTACCCGGATGAATTTCGAATTTAGTCTGGTATTTCCTCGTAAAATCATCTGTAAGGCTCACAGGTTCAAAATAAGAGGTGTTTAAGGAATATTTTTTTTCTACAGGCAAACCCAGAACTATAGTGTAGCTGTTTCCCCCGTAATTAAGTTTACCAGTAACCGCAAGGTAATCGATAAGTGCCGTCTGCACGTAAAACATTGCCCCCGGTTTGGAATTATAAATATTGAGAGGGAAAATGTTTTCGTTAAAATTGCTGAACGCCACTGTCCATCCGTAGGAATCGAGAAGAAGAATTGAGTATCCTTTCCATTCATCCGAATTCAGGATTGAAGAAAAACCTTCGCTTTCCTTTTTGGCTTCAATTCCGGAAATGAGGCTGCTTAATTTTGTGTTAAGGTCCTTTTCGTTACCGGCATAAAATGAAGTTATTTCCCATTTTAGCTCTTTTACCCGGCTTTCAAGCGTAGTGCCCCACTCCGCCTCATTCCTCTTTAGCAGAACAGGCTCAATAATCCCCAGCAGAATAATTGCAAGAACAAATATTCCCCCCAGAAAAAAATATTTACGTTTAAGAAGCCTTTGTATATTAAACATCAGACTCTAATTAATTGTAATCTGAGAAATCTTCCACTGATTTTTTTCATTTATCAAAGTAATGAAAACCTTAGCTTTTCCCTTCATACCGTTTTTAATATACTTTAATTCCCCCCACGCGAAAGGATTTGCGGTTCCGCCCGATATGAAATCGAATTTAAAACCGGTAGGATTATGAATGCCGAGAAAATTTTTTATTACATAATAAGCCTGGTTGGCGCTGTAATTTTTAGGCGTACCGGTGGCCAGACTAATAAACACCTTATTCAGGAAATAGCCAGAGAATTTATCTACCGAACTTTTGCCTATACCCTCTTCAATCTGCCTGAATATCTTTTCTTCTTCAGAAGGTTTTTTGCTCTGCCCATTAATTGTTAATGTAAAAACAAAGAATGCCAAAAGGCAAAGCCTTACTGAATTGCGATATGTTATCCCTGATAGTCTCATTTATCTTATGCTGTAAGATAATTAAATGATAAAAAAAAAGCATACCATATCTGGTATGCTTTAACGGTATTAAAAGTTCCCGTTTTCAGAACCGGTTAACAATAACTTTATCATAGGTCTTAGACCTTGCAGTACCTATCCCCTGTTTCAGCATTCTTTCATCCTGTACAAGCTGATATGCCCAATCGAATATTACCCTGTCGGCAGCTACCTGTTTAACTCTTATTTTTGCAAAATGGTTATCCCAGGTTCTAATAACGTATGTATGCCCCGGAATCGCTTCGGTATATTTAATATTATCCCCCGGAATAAGCGATACATATCCGCTTACCGGCGCCATGGTAATATCGAGAATGCTCTGCGTCGGTCCCATATCCCTTATGTCTGAATCGTCCCATACATCCAGATAATACTTTCCGTTGTATTTATCGAAGAATAGGTCGCTGTTCTGGTCGCCGTAATTAACAACCGCATAGGCATCAAAATCATATCCTCCCAAAGCGGGGTTTATGTTATAATCGAAAAGGGATACATTGTACCCTTCGGGCCTTGGAATTGCAAATGCATAGGTACCGCTTAAATCGCTCTCGTTCCCGTTATAATCGTATGCGGCTACCGCGTAGTAATATTTAACTCCGTTTGCCGGGCCGTTATTGCCGGCATCAATAAATGAGTTGTTTTTTGTGCTGCCTATTAGTGTGTATCTGCCGTTGTATTCGTAGCTATAGTAAACATTGTACCCTTCTACATCCCTATCCTGACTTTTATCCCAATAAATGTCCACTTCATTATCAAGCGCCACAACCTGAACATTCGTAGGAGGCGCCGGGGGAGTATTGTCGTAATATCCATTATCATAATTATCTACCAGATGGTGGCATCCAGTCAACCCTATCGAAACAGCGGCAACCAAGGCCAATAATATTTTAGTTTTCATCTTATCCTCCGTTATATCTGTTTTTAAATAGGTAAAATCAATCGGCGTGCCAATAAAGTAAATGGCGAAAAACGAATATTTTAGCTTAAAAAGAGGAGATTTTATTGCTATGCGAAGTTTTAAAATAAAAAGTGTCCACTTCTGTATACAGAAATGGACACTTTTATGGATAAAAATTAAAGATTAAATATTCACAAATTTATCTTCAAAATAGAGTTTTCCCCTGTTAACTACAGCAGAAGCCTTGCCGGTAAGTTCCATTTTGTCGAATGGGGAATTCTTCGATTTGGATTTGAATTTAGATACATCAACAGACCATTTTTCCTTCGGATCGAATATTGTAAGGTTTGCCTCTTCCCCTTCCTTAATCTGCGGAACCGGAATGTTCAGTATCTTCCTTGGGTTTATTGCAAACTTTTCAATAAGCTGATTTAAGGATAAATGTTTCTTTTCTACCAGTTCAGTTATTGCAAGCCCTAAAGCAGTTTCAAGACCTATAATTCCGTTCGGGGCATAAATAAATTCCATTTCCTTTTCTTCGCTCGAATGGGGGGCATGGTCGGTTGCAATACAATCGATTGTACCATCCTTCAAGCCTTCAATAATTGCATCCACATCCTCTTTTGTGCGCAATGGTGGATTCATCTTAAAGTTTGTATCATATTCCCTAACAGCTTCTTCAGTAAGGGTAAAATGGTGCGGTGCGGCTTCGGCAGTTATATTAATGCCTTTCTTTTTTGCCTGCCTAACAAGTTCAACCGCATTTTTGGTGCTTATATGCGCAATATGTACTTTTCCCTTAATATATTCAGCCACCATAATATCCCGCATAACAATAAGGTCCTCGGCAATTGAGGGAATTGCGAGCATGCCGAGCGTTGTAGAGGTAAACCCTTCATTCATCGAGCCGTCTGCCATGGAGGGGTCTTCGCAATGCTCAATTATAGGGGCATCGAACATTTTAGCATATTCCATGCACAGCCTTAAAATTGAAGCGGTTTTAATTGCCGTGCCGTCATCCGAAAAAGCAACCGCGCCGGCTTCGAAAAGCTCGTTCATAGGAGAAAGAGCCTCTCCCTTCCTTTCGTGCGTGGCGGCGCCTATCGGGAATACTTCAACCAGATGCGGAGCCGATTTTTCTTTAATAAAGCGCACTGTTTCAGCCGATTCGATTGCCGGATTTGTGTTTGGCATGCATGCAATTCCGGTAAACCCGCCTGCGGCGGCTGCGTTGCTTCCGGTTAAAATTGTTTCTTTATCTTCCCTTCCCGGTTCGCGCAAATGCACGTGCATATCAAAAAAACCGGGCGCGCAATATTTGTCTTCAAATTCGTAAACAGTAGAATGGCGGTAATCGTCTTTTGAAAGATTCCCCACCTTATTTATAATTCCGTCAACTATAAGCAAATCAGCTTTGTGATTTAATTTCTGCTGCGGATCTAATAACGTTGTTCCTTTTAATACTATTTGCATTTTTCACCCGATTATTTTTTAATGCATTGTTCCAAGTAAATAAAGCACGGCCATTCTTACGGCTACTCCGTTGGTAACCTGATCGAGTATAACCTGGTAAGGGCCGTCTGCCACTTCAGACGTAATTTCAACACCACGGTTTATTGGTCCCGGATGCAGTATAAGTATGTTCTTATTGTTCTTTTCAATTCTTTCGCTTGTAATACCGAAATAGTTGTGGTACTCACGGGTGGATGGAATTGTCTGCCCCGCCTTTCTTTCAAGCTGAATCCTTAGAACGTTGAGCACATCGTTTTCGGCAATGGCTTTGTCTATGTTGTTGTAAATTTTAACGCCGAAGTTTTCAATACCCATCGGCATCATTGTAGAAGGACCGCATACGGAGACTTTTGCCCCCATTGTTATAAGTCCGAATATATTTGAAAGCGCAACGCGGCTGTGCCCTACATCCCCAACAATGCATACGCGCAAACCTTCAAGGGTTCCAGTCTTTTCGCGTATAGAGTACATATCCAAAAGCCCCTGAGTAGGGTGCTCGTGCAGCCCGTCCCCCGCATTTACAATATTAGCGTTGGAGATTTTGGTGAGATATTTAGGAACACCGGCCGATTCGTGCCTTACAACAATCATATCCACTTTCATTGCTTCAATATTGCGCACGGTATCTTTGAATGTTTCCCCCTTTTTTGTGCTTGAAGTGGAAGTGGAAAAATTGACTGTATCGGCAGAAAGCCTTTTTTGAGCCAGTTCGAAAGAGATTCTGGTTCTGGTGGAATTTTCGTAAAAAAGATTAACTATGGTTTTGCCCTGCAGAGTTGGTACTTTCTTAATCGGGCGCTCGAGAACTTCCCTGAATGTGGTAGCGGTATCCAGAATTAGCTGTATATCCTCTTTGGGAACCCCTTCAAGGCCCAGTAAATGCCTGTTAGATAGAGACATATTATCTTCCCTTAAATAAATTAAACTTTTGAGCTGTCAACTAAATAAACGGCGTCTTCGCCGTCAATTTCTTTCAATTTAACTTTTACTTCTTCGTTTATTGAAGTAGGTATGTTTTTACCCACAAAATCGGCCTTAATAGGCATTTCACGGTGCCCCCTATCCACAAGAACACAAAGCTGAATTGAATTAGGCCTTCCAAGATCCATTAAAGCATCCAAAGCCGCCCTTACGGTTCTGCCGGTATAAAGTACATCGTCAATAAGTATTATGTCCTTATCGTTTACGTCGAATGTAATATCGGTTACAGAAACCTGGGGCTGTTTAAGGCGGGTTCTGAAATCATCCCGGTACAAAGTAACATCCAAAATACCTAAATCGGGATTGGTGTTATCAATTTCCTTAATTTTTTCGTGAATACGGTTCGCAATAAATTCCCCCCTGGTTCTCATTCCTATCAAAACCAGATTGTGCGAGCCTTTATTCTTTTCGATAATTTCGTGGGCTAAACGGGTTACCGTTCTTAAAAGCCCTTCTTCGTCAATTACTTTTGCTTTTATTTCCATATAAAAAAAATCCTCTTTGACTTTCGTCGCGGAGGTCTCCTGTTTTTGTGCTATGTAATTTTATTTTCATCCTTCTTTATCTCTCTGGATAAACTTAAAGGTCATTTTATTTAAACAAACTTAGGGGAATTAATTTAGAAAGTAAATAATCTTTAAAATTAAATTACAACAACATTTAAAAGCCCTCAAAACAGTCTAAAAACGGATATTTCGATTAACTTAAAGAGAGCTTTCATCCGGGGTGATAGTCCGCCGCGGTCCCGACTTGTCGGGAAACTTACAATCCTTCGGTGGCTTCGATACAATCGCCTTCGGCGATCACTCAGCCACCTTTTCTTCAATCCGGTTTCCGAGTGTTCCGACGCAGTCCCGATGTAAATCAGGACGAGTTAATTTTGTCGTAGCGTAATGGAGCAAATTTTAGCGATTATTTTATCAGCGCATGTTCTTTTGG
>DAHYUM010000104.1 GCA_027398005.1 bacterium | reverse complement strand
CAGGTAAATACGGCATTCCTAAATATGCTCCAATTCAACAAGGATGAAGTGATTGGCCATACAATTGATGAACTCGATCTTCTAAGCAATCCCGAAAATAAAATAATTTATAAGGAAACAATAAGGGAAAGAAGGAGTCTTTCTGATTTAGAAATAGTATTTAAAAAGAAGAATAATTCGGAAGGAATAGCTCTGTTTTCGGCCGAACTGATTGAACTTAAGAATGAATTATTTGTGCTTGCATCATTTCATGATATTACTCAAAGGAAAATGGATGAGGAGAAACTAAGAGAAGGAGAAATAAAATATAGAAATACGCTTGATAACATGATTGAAGGGTGCCAGATTATTAGTCATGACTGGAAATATCTCTACATTAATAACGCGGCGGCAAAACATGGCCGAAGGGAAAAAGAAGAATATATTGGCAGGTCAATGCTCGAGCTGTATCCGGGTATTGATAAAACAGATATGTTTAAGAAGCTTGAATGTTGTATGATTGAAAGGGAACCGGTTGAAATTGATAACGAATTTACCTACCCCGATGGTTCTTTTGGATACTTTGAATTAAATGCCCAGCCTGTGCCCGAAGGAATTTTTATCCTTTCGGTTGATATTACAGGGCAAAGATTATCTGAAAAGGAATTAGTGCACAGAACGGAAAGATTTAATAAACTGGTTGCGCAGTTAAACGATGTAATATGGACCGGCTCGAAAGACGGTTCTGAAATTCTCGAAATAAATGATGCTTTCGAGGAGATTTATGGTATCCCCGTTCAAAATATTAAAAGCAATCCTTCCTTTTGGCTCGATGTAGTTCACCCGGATGACAAAGAGATTGCACTTAAAAGCAATAAGGAACTTTTCAATTTGGGGTATTCAACCTCCGAATACAGGATTATAACGCCGGATGGTTCTATAAGATGGATTCTGGACCGAAAATCGATAATTTATAATGATTCGGGAGAGCCAAGAGAAATTGGCGGAATTGCGTCAGATATTACGGAACGCAAAAAATTTGAATCGGAACAGAAATTTACTATTGCTCTTCTTACAATTCTTAACGCCCCATCCGATTTACGTTCTCTTGCTAAAGGTGTAATAGAATTATTTAAAAAAGAATTTGCCGTTGAAGCTGCAGCCATAAGGCTTGAGAAGGATTTCGACTATCCTTATTTACTCTATGAAGGGTTCCCTGAGCTGTTTATAAGGAATGATAATAAACTCTGCCAAAGAAATATTAAGGAACAGATTGTTTTAGATGAAAACGGCAAACCTGTTCTGCAATGTATGTGCGGAACTGTAATAATGGGCGATGTTGACTTTTCAAAACCCTATTTTACAAAAAATGGAAGTTTTTGGACAAACAATATTTCAGAAATGCTGAAAACAGAAATTTTCGGCGGGATTAAATTAAAATCGATATATAATTGCCATACTGAGGGATACGAATCGGTTGCGCTGATACCTATTAAAACAGAGCATAAGATTTATGGATTGCTTCAGTTGAACGACCGCAGAAAGGGAATGTTTGAATTGGAAAAAATTGAGATGATTGAGAGAATGACCTCAATTGTTGCCAATACTATCGCATTTCTTTTAAGCCAGGAATCACTATTAAAAAGTGAAGAAAAATACCGGAGATTATTTGAAAATCTTGTAGAGGGCTATTCCTACTGCAAAATGATATACGAAAATGATAGGCCGGTTGACTGGGTATTTATTGACGTTAACGATTCCTTTGAAAGAATTACCGGTTTTAAAGATGTAATTGCCAAACCAATTTCGCAAGTTGCCCCTGGAATAATAGGGGAAATGCCTGAATTGCTGGAAAGATATTCGAGAGTAGCTCTTACCGGCAGACCCGAAAAATTTGAAATATTTATAAAAGCTATTAAAGCCTGGTTTTCTGTTTCCGTCTTCAGCCCCGAAAGGGACTATTTTGTAGCAGTTCTTGATGAAATTACAGAAAGAAAAAATGCAGAAAAGGAAATTATTGCCGCAAAAGAAAAAGCCGAAGAACTGAATATGATAAAAACCAATTTCTTCGCTAATATGAGCCATGAACTTAGGACCCCTTTTGTCGGTATAATAGGTTATGCGCAGCTGCTTAAGGAAATAATATCCAGCGGAGAAGCTGTTGAATATGTGGAGGGTATTCTAAATACTTCAAGCAGGATGGTTGATACATTAACAAAAATTCTTGACCTGACAAGGCTGGAATTTGAAAAAACAGATATTGTGCTAGACAAAATTGACGCTGCATCAACTATGAATACAATTGCAAAGCAGTACTTAGCGGCGGCCGATGTTAAAAAATTAAAATATGTTGTGGATATAAAATTCGAATCATTATATATGATTTCGGATGCGAGAATTTTAGATGTAATTTTCGGCAACCTTATTTCGAATGCAATAAAATTTACCGAAGCTGGAAGTGTTGAGCTTACTGCGTCTGTTGTAGCCGATACTGACGTGAGCTATTTGGTGGTTGAAGTTGCTGATACCGGAATTGGCATACCTGCCGATAAGCAGGAAATAATATGGGATGAATTCCGGCAGGTTAGCGAAGGTACAACAAGAAGTTATCAGGGCTCCGGCTTGGGGCTTGCAATTACACGTAAATATGTAAACCTGCTGGGCGGCAAAATATCTGTAATCAGCCGGGCAGGGGAGGGCTCAAGGTTTTTAGTGGAATTACCCTTTGAAAAGTTATCCGATATTAATTTAACTGGAAATGAAATAGATAATGATGATATTATTAGCCTGCCGCAATCGTTTAATGCCCCTTTATTAAAAAGAATTTTGTATGTTGAAGATGATATGGATTCCAGGACGGTAATTACCCGGTTTCTTGAAGATGAATACATAATTGATACTGCTGAAAATGCTAATGAAGCATTCAATATGGTGGACAAAAATAATTATGACCTTATTCTGATGGATATTAATTTGGGACTTGAACCAAACGGAATTGAAGTCGCAAAAATTATAAGGAAAAAAGCCGGTTTCGAAAAAATACCTATAATTGCTATTACGGCTTTCGCAGGGGATAAAAATAGAGAAGAATTTCTGGCCGGAGGTATGGACTACTTTATTGCAAAGCCTTTTCTCAAGAATGAATTGATGAAAGTTATTGGCAGTGCCTTAAAAACTAATGATACCTTATAAATATCTATTCTTCATATCTTTTTGGTACTTAAAAATATACTTGATACATTTAAGTTGTAATTTTATGGAGTTTAAATGATCCGTGTAATGATTTTGTACCCACGCACAGAAGGGAAAAAGTTCGATAAGGAATATTATTTAAGCAGTCATATAGGGTTTATTAAGGAAAAGCTGGAGCCTTTAAGCGCGGAAATAGAATTAGGAGTTTCGGCAATGGGAATGGAATCGCCCTACATTGCTGTTACGCATCTTACTTTCAAATCGCTTCAGCATCTTGCAGGCAAATACTTTATGAATATGCACGATTTGACCGAGGACCAGGATAAGTTTACCAATATAAAGCCGGTATATCAGGTGGGGGAAATGCAGGAGGCATAATTTGAATGCCCCCTGCCTGCATTATTTTTTATACAACTAAAAAGGTCGTTTTTTATTGGCCGCCGGTTTTTCCTCGGCCGGTATCAGCTGAGCTTCAACGGCATCGGGGACAAGAGAATTCATCGAGCCGGTAAGAAAATCGATTGTCATTCCGGGAATAAAGCCGTTAACAATATTTCCCCAGAACCAGAATGAAAGTTTTGTTGTAACCTGTGTTTCGTAAGGCTGGTAGCCGTCAAGTTCGAACTTGATTGTATGGTCCTTCTTCCTTTCGATATTTACTATCTGCGGTGTAGTGCCGAATTTTTTATTGTCGATAGATATTTTTGCACCGGCGGGAACCGATTTTATTTCAATTTCCTGTGTGGTTGTATTAAGCAGAGTAGCGCATGAATTCAGCATCAAGGCTGCGGCAATAATCAGCAGAAAAGGAACAAAGCGTTTCATATTCATAATCCTCTCTATTTATACTTTAGAATCGAAAAATTTCAGGGGAATTTTAGGGCCCGGCGTAAATAAAATAATTAAAATTTTAAAGGTTTTTGACGATAATATAGATAGAAAAGAAACAAGGATGGAGAATTGACATGGATGTCGCTCAAATTAGCCTGCCCGGCTTCATTTATAACATTTCCGTAGACCGGAAGATAATACCGGCAGCGGGAACAAACCTATCCGATTCATCCCTGGCTCAAATTTCCGAATTAAGCCGCAGCCTTAACGGCACAAATATCGATATAAAGAATTCTAATATAAGCCAGGATGATAACGGCACACAGTTCGATATTAAGCTTTTCAACCAATATGAAAAGGATATTTCGTTCGACGGCTACTTCTCTAAAGATTATAGGAAAGGGGAAGTCTCTTTTAATTTTGTTTACCCTAAGAAAGAAGTAAAGGATGGAAAGGAAACCGAAAAGAATTATCAGGTTAATTTTAAGCTTTCTTTCGCCTCGGAACACTCTATATCCGTTAAGAAAAGCGAGAATAAAGAAGATATTATGGAATTCCTTAGCCGTGTTATGAGGAAAATATTCTCAAAGCTTGGCGATAAGGAGAGCAATCTTACCGCTGTAGTGCTGGATGCGGAAGACCTTAAGGAATTAGCCGAAATAAGCGATAAAAAGGTTTTACAGCTTATTTACAGGTTAATAGATATGGTTAATATGGCAATTGATGCAAAGAAGATGTCAAAAAAAGATAGCGGTCAGCCCGGCGAAGTATATCACCCTAAAAGGGAAACAAGCACTGTTACCGAAACAAAAGTTGAAGGCAAAACCTCGATTGACTATTCCTTTTCCATAAAGGAAACGAAGGAGGTAGATAATACGGTTAACTGATTTAGCAAACAATAAAATTTATATTATTAAAACCTTTCCTTTTAGCCATTCATTTTTTATTTTGCGATTAACTTAAGCTATTCATTTTTTTAATTATTTCGGGGGTTGGAAATGAAAAAAATGATTTTGGTTTTATTGTTGATTTCTCTTTCTATTTATGCCCAGTCTAAAAAAGTATTCGAACTCCATCTCGGCGGCACTAAAAACGACCGTGCCGAATCGGTTCAGGCTACAAACGACGGAGGTTATATTGTTGCTGGTTCCACGGAATCGTTCGGCGCCGGAAGCTACGATGCCTGGCTGATTAAGCTGAATGATAAGGGGGAAAAAGAGTGGGAAAAAACATACGGCGGTATTCACGATGAAAAAGCATACGACGTTAAACAAACCAGCGACGGAGGTTATATTCTGGTCGGTTATACCGAAACAGCTTCCAACGGGGGAGCCGACATTTTTCTTGTTAAAACAGACGCATCGGGAAATAAATCGTGGGAAACAAAGTACGGCGGGGGTAAAAACGATGTAGGGCGTTGTGTGGTTCAGACTAACGACGGCTACCTTATTACCGGTTTTACACAATCCAGCGGCGACCATTACTGCTACGTATATATCCTGAAAGTGGATTTAAACGGCGTTGTAAGATGGGAAAAAACTGTTGGCGGGGGCGATGATGCTTCGGGCAATTTTATAGATAAGACAAAAGATGGCGGATTTGTTATTGTAGGGTTTACTAAAGACCTTTCTGCAGGGCTTAATGATATATACCTTATTAAACTGGATGCCGGCGGCAATGTGTCCTGGGAGAAAATTTTCGGCGCCGGGGATGAAGATAAGGGGTATTGCGTAAGGCAGACTACCGACGGGGGCTACATAATTACCGGGCTTACCAGGAATCTGGGGGCAGGGTACTCCGATTTATACCTTTGTAAAACAGACGATAAAGGGAACCGGATTTGGGAAAAAATTTACGGCGGTAATAACGATGATGCAGGAAACAGCGTCTATCAAACTCCCGACGGCGGGTTTATTGCCTCCGGCTTTACCACCTCCACAAGCAGTTTTGCCGATGCCTATCTGGTTAAAACCGATTATAAAGGGAATAAACAGTGGGATAAGACATTCGGCGGGGCTTTGGATGACTGGTGCGGCGGTATGGCTCTTGCCAGGGATGGCGGGTATGTTCTTTGCGGCTATTCAAAGTCATTTACCAACGGCGAGGAGGATTTTTACATCATAAAAACCGACCCGGACGGGGAAGTAAAATAATTTTTTTAGGGGCTCAATTACATTGAGCCCTTTTTCTATTAATATTCTTATTTTTGCTTATATTATGTTATAGTTTTGTTGAATTCGCTCTTGTAAAAAAAACTAAATTTCATTATCAAATGAAAGGGGACTTATGGCTCAGAAAGTTGTTTTACAAACTAATTTTCCCGATTTAAAGCTCTTCAAAAGGGGAAAAGTGAGGGATATGTATGACCTGGGAGAATATTATTTGATGGTTTCGTCCGATAGGCTTTCCGCCTTTGATGTAATAATGAATGAAGGTATTCCACTTAAAGGCAGAATACTGACTAAAATTTCTGAATTTTGGTTCAATTTTGCTAAAGATATTATTCCGAACCATCTGGTTTCCACAAATGTTGATGATTTCCCCCAAATTTGCCATAAATATAAGGATATTCTCGAAGGACGCTCTATGCTGGTTAAAAAGGCCGAGCTCGTTCCTCTGGAATGTATAGTAAGGGGATATATTACCGGTTCAGGACTTAAAGACTACCAGAAAACCGGAATGATTTGCGGAATTAAATTGCCTGCCGGGCTGGTCGATTCGGAAAAACTGCCTGATGCAATTTTTACCCCTTCTACAAAAGCCGAAATTGGGGACCACGACGAGAATATTGATGAAGAAAAGGCGGTTCAAATTGTTGGCCGCGATACATACGATAAATTAAAGAAAACGGCCATTACCGTTTATGAAAAGGCTTCGGCTTTCGCGCTTGAAAGGGGTATTATTCTTGCCGATACCAAAATGGAATTCGGCGTTTTTGATGGGGAAATAATTCTTATTGATGAACTGCTTACCCCCGATTCTTCCCGTTTCTGGCCTTTGGATGGTTACCAGAAAGGGAAATCGCAGGATAGTTTCGATAAACAGTATGTTAGGGATTATCTAATTTCTATCAATTTCAATAAACAGCCTCCTGCGCCGGCTTTACCTGAAAATGTAATTGAACGCACTACCCAAAAATATAAAGAGGCTTATTTTAAGCTTACAGGAAAAGAAATTGACTGATGATTCCCAAAAAGATTAAAGTTGAATCGGGGGCTCTGGTTATTCTTTGGAGCGGCGGTATGGAAAACAGCATTAAGCTAACTAACCTAAGGTATAACTGCCCCTGCGCACTCTGCGCCGAACAGAAGGAAAAAGAGGGGAATTCTTACATTCCCATTTATAACGAAAAGGAAATTTCTATTGCTGATATGAAAACCATTGGCAGTTATGCTTTGGGCATTACCTGGCGCGACGGACACAACACAGGCATTTATAACTATGAACTCCTTTACACTCTGGCCTCGGACGGGAAAAATTAGTATATGATCTATCCTAATCAATTAACGGTTTTAAGAATTATTCTTACTCCTGTATTCATCTTCCTTTTTCTTTCCAACGATCCGCTTTTAAAGCAGATTTCGCTGGTCGTGTATATTATTGCCGCAATAACGGATTGGTACGACGGCTGGCTTGCGCGTAAATTCAACTACATTACCGAATGGGGAAAATTTCTCGATCCTCTGGCCGATAAGGTGCTTACTTCGGGAGCTTTTCTTGCATTTGTTATTATTGGGGTGCTTAACCTTTGGATGGTTATTTTAATTATTGCGCGCGATTTTATTATTACCGGACTTAGGGTTTATGCCGATTATAAGAAAAGAAGCTTTAAGACAAGCATGCTTGCCAAATGGAAAACTTTCATTCAAATGGCGTTTATTTATTATCTGCTCCTGTTCCATACACTTAGGACCGTTGATACACTTAATAAAAACTACTCTTCCGTTTTCGATGCCCTGCTTGAGCATAGGCTTATTTACTGGAGTATGATGGTGGTTACGGTATTCACTATTGTAACCGGCATAACATACCTTTTTTCTAACAGGAAACTAATTTTACAGCTGGTAAAAAGTGAAAATTAATTTTGCCGAAAAATTTATTGGCTCCGGTTTTTATACCGGATATGTAAAATATGCAAGCGGTACATTCGGCAGTCTGGCCGCACTTGCATTATATCTAATTCCGGGGTTCGAAGACCCGGTGCTTCTTATGGCCCTTATTTCGGTCTTTTTTATTCTTGGGGTGGATATAGGCACCAAATTCGAATCCCTTTACGGTAAAGACCCTAAAGAATGTACAGTTGACGAAGTTGTTGGCACCTGGATAAGCTTAATGCTTATTCCTAAAAAATTATGGATGCTTGCCCTTTCTTTTATTATCTGGAGAGCGCTTGATATTATTAAACCCTACCCGTTCAATAAACTTGAAAAAATTAGGGGAGGGTGGGGCATTATGCTGGATGATGTTGCGCTCGGTTTTCTAGCCTTTATACTTAATCATTTAATAATTAATTTTATAAAGAATCTATTATGAAAGCACAAATTATCACTATCGGCGATGAGATTTTAATCGGCCAGATTGTGAATACAAACGCATCCTATATCGGCGAAAAGCTTACCTATAGTCAGATTACCGTTTCAAAAGTAAGCTCTGTTGGAGACGAAGAAAAGGCTATTCTTGATGAGTTTGAATCCGCATTAAGCCGTAACGACCTGATTATTGTTACCGGGGGTTTGGGGCCAACACACGATGATATTACCCGCAAATGTATTGCCGGGTTCTTCAATTCGGAACTAGAAATGAATGAACAGGTGCTTGCCGATGTGAAAGTTTTCTTCGAAAAAAGGAACAGGCCTCTTACTAAAATTAACGAGGAACAGGCGCTCGTTCCTAAGATTGCCAAACCAATCAGGAATTTCAGGGGTACTGCTCCCGGTTTCTGGATTGAAAAGGATGGCAAAATATTTATATCCTTGCCGGGGGTTCCTTTCGAGATGAAAGGAATGATGGAAGGATACGTGCTCCCGAAATTGAACGAATTAAATCCCGCTAGAAATGTTTTCTTCTCAATTAAAACCTTATTGACTACCGGAATTGGGGAATCATCCCTTTATGAAATTATTAAGAAAGTGGATAACATATTTGATGAAGCTAAAATTGCTTTTCTACCTAACCAGTTCGGTACTAAAGTAAGGCTAATTGTATCCGCTTTAAACGAACAGGAAAGCATTAACAGGCTACTTGCCGTTGAACAGAAAATTAGGGCGGCAGCAGGTAAATATATTTACGGCAAGGACGAAGAAACTCTTGAGGAAATTGTAGGTAACTTGTTAATTGAAAGAGGTTTACGGCTTGCAGTTGCCGAATCGTGTACCGGTGGGCTTGTTACAAACCGTCTTACGAATGTAAGCGGAAGCAGTAAATACCTCGAAAGGGGACTGGTCTCTTATTCCAATGCGGCTAAGGTTGAGATGCTTCATGTGAATGAAGATATAATCCACGAATTTGGAGCTGTAAGCCTTCAGGTAGCGCTTCAGATGGCCGAGGGAGTTAAAGCTGTAAGCGGAGCAGATATTGGTATTTCCCTTACAGGTATTATGGGCCCTACGGGAGCAACACCCGATAAACCGGTTGGACTGGTTTACATTGGCATTTGCGACGATACATTATGCACGGCTCTTAAATTCAATTTTGGCGATGACCGGCTCTTGAACAAGGACCGTGCTTCGCAGGCCGCACTTGAAATGATTAGAAGAAGGCTGTTGGGTATTCCCTATGACGAATAGGCTTTTCATAGCTCTCGAAATTCCTAACGGTGCTCTCGATTTTATTACCGGTAAGAGGGATTCAATTTACGGCCCGGACAGCCGTGTAAGGTGG
>DAHYUM010000103.1 GCA_027398005.1 bacterium | reverse complement strand
TACTCCGGTTTCGGATGTAAAAGAAAGCGGGGCTTTGGGAATAGCAATTAATATTACCGAAAAAGTTGAAAAGGATAACGAACTTAAACAGTACAGGGAGCATCTTGATGATATTGTTCAGGAAAGGACTGAAGAACTTGACCTTATTAATAGCGAGCTGACGAGGGAACTCGAGTTTAAAGGTGAGACTGAAAGGAAACTTCAGGAAGCCCTTAATAAGGAGAAGGAGCTTAACCTGCTAAAGAGCCGTTTCATTTCCACGGCCTCGCACGAATTCAGGACTCCCCTAACAGCAGTAATGACTTCGGTGGAGCTCATTCAGCGCTACGGTTATAAATGGGACGAGGAGAGAAAAACAAAACACCTCGAAAGAATTAAATCTTCGGTTGAATATCTTACAAACCTGATGGACGATGTTTTGAATGTAAGCCGTGCCGATGCAGGGAAAATAGAATTCAAACCGGTCAATTCGGATATTTACGATCTCTGCCAGAGAGTTGTTGAAGAATTCAGGCTTACTGAGGGGGATAAACACAAACTTTCGTTGATTTATCCGCAGGAAAGAAAACTCTTCAAATTCGATCATACTTTAATGTATACAGTTCTTCTTAATCTTATCTCTAACGCATTTAAATATTCACCCGATGGCGGCAGGGTCGATTTAAAAGTAGCATCGGACAGCGAAAAGCTCACCATATCCGTAAGGGATGAGGGAATAGGGGTGCCGGTTGATGACATTCCCCGGCTCTTTGAACCATTCCACAGGGCCGAAAATATTAACGAAATTAGAGGCACCGGCTTAGGACTTACGATAGTTAAAAACGCCGTAGATATGCATAACGGAAAGATAAATGTGGTTTCGGAACTGGGTAAAGGAACTACATTTACGGTTGAAATACCAATTGTTGAATAACAAATTAGTAAATTATTAGATTATTAAGCCGCGCCTTGTGCGCGGTTTTTTTTATGTATAGTGATTTGTGCAGTCACCCTGCACATTTATATTGTAAGAAAACAGCGCGTAAGCAGGCATTTTAAAATTTGAAAAGTACGCGGGACAAAAAAGTATTTGAAAAAAAATACTAATTTATTATTGTTGGGTAGAAAAATAGTTTATCACTCCTCCTCAGCATATTAACCCCCTCAATAAAGCCCGCGGCTACTCAGCGGCCGCGGGCTTTCTTTTTACGGGTCATTTAAATTGAAATCAATTAAAATGGAAAACGGATTGAATTGTAAAAAATTTGTTTTAATTTATCGGTGTATTTCTTCATTAAATAATTATACTCAGCCTATGCCCGTCAGGCATAGTAAGTCAATTTTTCCATTTAAGGGAATTATTAAAATGCAGAAAAGAATTATGTCTCTTAAAAGCATGCTTGCCGGCATTATTATGTTAATGCTGTTGGCAGTAGCATCTGTTTACAGCCAGGCGAAAATTACCACACCAAAAGATTACCTCGGATTTAACGCGGGGGACGATTATAAATTAATTAATTATAAACAGCTTACCGGCTACTGGCAGGAGCTCGCAAAAGAATCGCCCCGTGTTCATTTGACCGCAATTGGCAAAACAGCCGAAGGGAGGGAGCAGATAATGGCAATTATAACCTCCCCCGAAAATTATAAGAAGATAGATGAATACCGGAATATTTCTAAAAAGCTTGCCCTTGCCGAAAATCTTTCCGATGCCGAAGCGAGGGAGCTTGCAAGGAAAGGGAAGGCAGTTGTTTGGATTGACGGGGGACTCCATGCAACCGAAGTTGTCGGCGCCAACCAGCTTGTTGAAATGGCTTATCAGATGGCCAGCCTTAATGACGATGAAACTATGCGCTTTCTGGATGATGTGATTCTTCTTCTTGTGCCCGCCAATCCCGACGGGATGGACCTTGTAGCAGACTGGTATATGAAAGATAATGACCCCAAGAAGAGGACATTCAGCAATATACCAAGGCTTTACCAGAAATATGTGGGGCACGATAACAACAGGGATTTCTATCTAAACAGTCAGCCCGAAACGGTTAATATGTCTAAAGTAATGTTTATCGACTGGTTTCCGCAGATTATGTATAATCATCATCAATCGGGTCCGCGGGATATGGTGGTTTTCGTACCTCCGTTCCGCGACCCTGCCGCTTATGTTTACGATCCCTTGCTAGTTTTAGGGGTACAGGCAGTAGGCACTGCAATGCATAACAGGCTAGCGGCTGAAAACAAACCGGGGGCAGGTATGCGCTCCGTTTCATCCTATTCAATTTGGTATAACGGAAGTTTAAGAACGGTAGGCTATTATCATAACCAGATTGGAATGCTTACCGAGATAAATGGAAGTCCGACACCAATGGAAATAGCTTTCAACCCGGACCGCCAGCTGATGACGAATGATGCGCCATTCCCCATAAAACCGCAGGAATGGCATTTCAGGCAGTCGATAGATTATTCAATTTCTCTTAACCGTGCGGTAATAGATTACGCTTCGCGCAACAGGGAAACTGTTTTATATAACCGTTACCTGATGGGTAAGAACGCAATTGAAAAAGGAAACCGCGACAGCTGGACTATTCACCCCAAAATTGTTGAAGAGGTTAAAGAGAAGATAAAGAAGGAGCAGGAAAAAGCCTCAAGCGCATCAGGGGGCGCCAGGCAGGCAAGAACGCCCGGCATAGATAAAAAATATTACGCGTTATTTAACCTGCCCGAAAAAAGGGACCCGCGCGGATACATTCTGCCGGCCGACCAGCCCGATTTTCCTACGGCGGTTAAGTTTGCAAATGCCCTTATTAAAAGCGGAATTAAAGTTCTAAAGGCTTCGGATGAATTTAAAGTAAAAGATAAGGTTTACCCGGCTAATTCAATTATTGTTAAGACTAATCAGGCTTTCAGGCCTCACATACTTGATATGTTCGAGCCGCAGGACCATCCGAATGATTTTAAATATGAAAACGGGCCTCCAATTCCCCCATATGATAATGCCGGATGGACTCTCGCATATCAGATGGGAGTTAAGTTCGATAGAATACTAGACGCGTTTGACGGCCCGTTTACGGAGATTAACGGACCGGCTAAAGTACCCGCGGGAAAAGTGGAAAGCAAAAGCAAACCGGCGGGATATCTGCTGGCATATAATAGCAACGACGCAGTTATTGCGGTAAACCGATTAATAAAAGAAAAGAAGGATGTTCTCTGGTGCAGAAATGAATTTAGCGCTGAAGGGAAAACATATTCCGCGGGAACATTCTTTATCCCGTTAAAGAATTTGAATGTAAGCGAACTTGAAAAGCTTGCTTCGGAACTCGGTATCAATTTTAAGGCTGTAAAAGAGACACCATCCGTTGAAATGACAGAAATAAAACCGGTACGCATCGGGCTGTGGGATAGATACGGCGGTTCGATGAATTCGGGGTGGACACGGTGGGTACTTGAACAGTTCGAATTCCCATACGAAGTAGTTTATCCGCAGGCCCTTAACAAGGGAGGTCTGAAGGATAAATTTGACCTGCTCGTTTTTGTAAGCGGCGCAATTCCCCCTGTTAGAAACGGTGCACAACAGCAGACGAGGGGAAGGCAAGCGGCGCAGAATTATACCATACCCGAAGAGTATAAAACTTGGACGGGAAATATTACTGCCGATACCACGCTTCCTAGAATAAATGAATTCATTAAAGAAGGGGGCACTGTAGTAACTATAGGCAGTTCGGTAAACCTCGCATATCAGGATTCTCTTTCGTTAAGCAACCACATGGTGGACAGTAATGGCAAGCCCCTCGCAGGAGAGCAGTATTATATTCCCGCTTCCGTTTTGGAGATGAAACTTAACACCTCTCTTCCGGTAGCATACGGATTGCCGGAACGGCTTGATGTCCTTTTTGAGAACAGTCCGGTATTCAGGTTAAATCCGGAATCGGGTAAAAACGGCATAACGGAAATTGCGCAATTTGATACCGATAAGCCGTTAAAAAGCGGATGGGCCTGGGGGCAGGATAAATTATACGGGGGCACTGGAATGGCCGAAGCAAAATTAGGCAGAGGAACTCTGTATCTTTTCGGTCCCGAAATCCTTTTCAGAGGGCAGTCGCACGGTACTTTCAAACTGCTTTTCAATTCAATATACCTAAGCGGCAGCAACTAACTTTAAAAAAGAAGCGGCGGTTTAAACCGCCGCTTCAAATGTTAAGGCACAATTCCCTTATAACTTCAATTTAAACAGCACTTCTGGTTGATACCATAAAATCCCTGTAAGGAAGAATATAATCTTTGTTGTTTACTTTAATTTTAACAAAGGATTTTTCCATTTCGGTAACGGTGGCAACATCACCGGCGGCAAACCGGTAGGGCGAGTTCAATGGTTTGAAATCGAGCCTGAATATTCTTTTCAATTTCATCTGGTCTCCTGATATTTAACAGTAAATATGATGCACTTCCTTCTCAAAGGATTTAGATATCTTTTAAAATTTTACAAATTTCTGGGAAATTATAATAAGCCAATTAGTCCATTTATGCTTTGAAAATGGAACAAATTGCCATTATTGATTTGTAAATCATTAATAATTATAATAAATTGCAATAGAAAACAATAGTAAATTATAGCAAACATATGAATGACTTTTTAACGGCGAAAGAAGTAATAGACTTACTAAAAATTGACCGCACAACCCTCTACCGGATGATAAAAGAGGAAAGAATTAAAGGAATTAAGATAGGGAGCCAGTGGCGGTTTCTTAAAAAGGAAATTGATTCGATTGTAAATCCCGAAACAGCCGGCAGTATAATAGAAGGCTCTGCCGAAGTATTGCCAATTCACTGCATCGGGCCTATACAGGATGTATTTTCGGACATGGCCCAGGTTGCTGCCGTAACTACGGATCATAAAGGGGTGCCCATTTCTGAATTCAGCAATCCATGCCGCTTCTGCAATCTTATCCTTTCTTCCAAAGAAGGGAAAAAGAGATGCCACCAGTCGTGGCTTAATATAGAGATAGACGAAAAGAAAGGGGAGCAGTTTGTAAAATGCCACGCGGGATTGTTTTATACGAAAGCGGATATCTCAATTGATAACAATAAAGTGGCAATGCTTGTTACTGGACAATTTTATGTTGATAAAACTGACCGCGATGATGAAGAAATTAGAATAAGCAAACTTGCCGGCGAACTTAGAATTGAAAAGGAAAAACTTTTGGAGGCGGCAGGGGAAATAACCATAATTGACGATAGGATGAAGCAGTTTGTGGGCAAATGGCTTAAGAAGGTTGTAAGATCGTTTGAGATAATAGGGCTTGAAAGAAAGGAACTGATGAATAAATTAAGGAACATTGCCGAGATAAGCAATTTTTGATATTGCCTCATAAATCATACTTAATAAATCTCAACAAAGGAGTAGAACTAATGAAACTATCAGTTAGAGCATTACTGCTCTGCGCATTTGTAACTGCATCTGTCTGGGGACAGACAGGTACAAGATTAATTGACTTTAATGCAAAATCGATTGGAAGGGGAGGAACAAGCATAGGATATTTTGACGGCACCGAATTAATGATGACTAACCCGGCCGGTATTTCTTTTTTGGATCATTCAATGCTCGATGCGGATTTTTCTCTTATGATGCCTTCGCTTCACTTTAAAAACAACCTTAACGATGCAGACGGAGAGAGCAATGTATTTCCACTTCCTTCGGCCGCTTACGTGCAGAAATACAAAAACAGCAATTTCAGCTGGGGTATTGGTTTCTTTACCGCAGGGGGAATGGGAGCCGATTTTAATTTGAGGCATGCTTTATACAGAGAACAGGATGGAAGCTATACACTTCAGAAATATCATTCCAAACTTGCAGTAATGCAGGGGGGCTTAACGGCAGCGTATAAATTAACCGATAATTTATCCGTAGGCGCAAGCCTTCATTTGGTTTACAGTATGCTCGAATTCGGAATGCCTTTCTCTCTTAATCCCGCAATTATGGGGGGAACAGCAATGCCCGGTATGACCTTCGGACAGATGTTTGCGGCACCGGCTTCGATGGGGGGATTCGGATACAGCGAAGTTACCGCGGCCGCTAATATGAGCGACCTGAATGCTGTAGGCTTTAACGGCAAAATCGGTTTAGCCTATAAGGTTAACGATAAATTATCGATGGGATTAAGCTACACAATGCCTTCAACAATGACTTATAAAAACGGCAAAGCTACAATGGATATGACATACCAGCTTAACGACGCATTCGGCAAGGCTGTTCAGGGCGCAATGGCACAGGGTATGACACTTGCACAGGCACAGGCATATGTAATGGGCATGTTCACCCAGCTTGGAATCGATATGACAAAAGGTGTTCAGGCATCGTACGATCTTGAAGCCGAACTTAAATTACCTCAGTCAATCGGATTCGGAATAGCCTATAAGGTTTCCGATATATTGAATATATCGGCAGACGCTGAATATATTATGTGGGAAAACGCATTCGACAAGATGGCAATTACATTAACCAATGGAAGCAACGCTAATGTTAATAAAATGATTGGCAATTCTTCTTTCAGCCTCAATTTCCCGATGAACTGGAAAAATTCGCTTAATTTGAAATTCGGTCTCGAATTGATGGCAAGCAATGCACTTACCTTGAGAGCCGGTTACGCCTACAACGAAAATCCGGTTCCTGCATCCACTGTATTCCCTGTGTTCCCGGCAATTGTTGAAAACCACATTATGTTCGGAGCCAGCTATAAAGTATCGGCTCCCCTTACAATTCATGCCGCTTTCGAAACAGCCCTTAACAACACACAGACTGCCGACAGCAGAAGCATTGTTGCAAGCGAATATAACGGAAGCGCAAGCCAGTTATCAACCGTTCTTCTTCACGTTGCGGTAAGCTACTGTTTCTAATAATTATTTAAGCAATAAAAAAGCCTTGCAGAAAAATCCGCAAGGCTTTTTTTATAATGCAAACTCTAAATCTCTATCTCTTTCTATGATTCCATTTTATCAATAAATAATAAGCTATTATTCAACGTAGCTTACTTTTAAGATGTTTGTTTTCCCCTGAAGGTTTAGAGGAGAACTTCCTGCGTGTATTACACAATCCCCTTTTGCAAGCATTCCCTCTTGTTTAAGCATTTCAATCGATTCTTTTATCGCCTCTTCAAGAAGCTCATATTTAGAAAGATAAAAAGCCTTTACACCCCATACCAGGGACATATAAGGGATTAAAATCTTGTTATTGGTAAACGCGAAAATAGAAGCTTTGGGGCGGTGGCTTGCAATACGAAGAGCAGTATAACCGGAGTAGGTGAACGTTATTATTGCCTTAGCTTTAAACTGCTGGGCCAGCAATGCAGCATTATAGCAAATGGAATCGGGCAGAAAGCTAGGGGAGTTTTCCAGCGGGGCATGATGCCGGTAACAATGAAACCCTCTTTCTTCGGTATAGCTTATAATTTCCTGCATGCCGGCAATTGTTTCAACGGGGTATTTACCAACCGAAGTTTCGCCGCTAAGCATAAGGGCGTCGGCTCCATCTAAGACGGCATTGGCAACGTCTGCGGCCTCGGCGCGTGTGGGCCTGAAATTAGTAATCATGCTTTCCATCATCTGGGTTGCAATAATAACGGGCTTCGATTTTTCGATGCATTTTTTCACAATGTTTTTTTGTATTAAAGGCACTTCTTCAAAGGGCATTTCAACGCCAAGGTCTCCCCGGGCTACCATAATGCCATCGGAAAGGTTTATAATTTCATCAATTTCCTTTAAGGCTTCCGGTTTTTCAATTTTAGCAATAACCCCGGCGTGCCCCCCTTTGCTCTTTATTAGTTCTTTCAGCTCGGCAACATCCGAGGCCTTTCTTACGAATGAAAGGGCAATCCAGTCCGCGTCCTGCTCAATCGCATAAAGGGCGTTGGAAATATCCTCTTCAGTTAGGCAGGGGAGCGAAACTTTAGTATTGGGAAGGTTTACCCCCTTTTTAGATGAAAGAGGCCCACCATTAATCACTTTCGCTTTTACTGTATCTATCCCGTTTGTATCGGTAACTTCGAGCTTAATTTTGCCGTCGTCAATAAGAATTGTTTCTCCCTTTTGAACATCTGCGGGAAATTCCTTATAGCTCATATAAATATGTTCTTTAGTGCCTATACATTTTTCGGTAGTAAATGTAATAATATCCCCTTCAATCAGATTAAGAAGATTATTCTCAATTTCGCCAACTCTCAGTTTTGGCCCCTGCAGGTCCGCTAGAACCGAAATATTAAATCCGTATTCCCTGTTTATTTCCCTTATAAGGTTAACCTTATCAAGAAAATCATCTTTTTTGGAATGGGAGAAGTTAAGCCTGAATACGTCGGCCCCTTCTTCGGCCATTCTTTTTAACACTTCCTTAGATGAGGCCGCGGGGCCCAGCGTTGCTACTATTTTAGTGCGCGAGTTTTTTCCTTTCATTCCGTTACCCGGGATTTTATTATATAAACTATACTTTATACGGTATCTCTCAAATAATATCGTAAAAATATTATTAATAAAATAATTTAAAATGATGTAATATTTATTCGGGGAGGCGGAGTGAGGCAATAAATCCCCGGCATTAAACCGGGGATTTATAAAAAGGAATTATTTAATAACCGGGTGCTTTTTGTGGAAACCTGTTGCGTCCTGGTAAGCTTTAGCGGCGGCAATAATTGTAGCTTCGTCGAACAGGTTGCCAATGAAAGTAATGCTTGTAGGCATGCCCCGTTTAGAAAATCCGTCGGGTACAACAACGCACGGATGCCCTGTAAGGTTTGTGGTAAGAAGATTATTCCCTTTAAGCGAGGGGGAGATATAAAAATCGACCTTATCGAATAATTTTTTCATTTCCTGAATAAGAATATACCTGATGCGGTTTGCGTTTATATATTCAACCGCTGGAATGAAGCGTGAAGTACGGAATATGTTGGGCCAGGAAGATTTCATCTGGCGTACAAGTTGGTCATCCCTGCCGGAACGGGTAAGCTCGTCGAATGCGGCGCCCGCTTCGGCGTTAAGAATAATGGCAAGGTCTTCTGTAGATACATCGGGCAGTTCGATAGGAATTAGCGTAGCCCCCAGTTCTTCAAGCTTTTTAAGGGCAAGGGAATCGTTTGCATGAGATGAATATCTCCCTTCAAAATCCTTTTTAAGGTAGCCTATTCTCATCTTCCTGAAATTAATTTTAGGGGAATAGTTGAAAGCGG
Organism: bacterium; assembly: GCA_027398005.1. Taxonomy (GTDB): domain Bacteria; phylum Bacteroidota; class Ignavibacteria; order Ignavibacteriales; family Melioribacteraceae; genus JAEXUB01. Next base: position 836 of record DAHYUM010000103.1, on the reverse strand, counting down.
CGTCGTAAAGGGTCTGGTCTTTTCCGTCTTTGCCCCTCATTGCGTTAAAAACAATGGCAAGGTCTTCGCTGTTGCGGCAGATGGCGCCTATTTTATCCATAGTCCAGCTTAAAGCCATAGCGCCGGTACGGCTTACGCGTCCGTATGTAGGGCGCAGGCCGGTAACGCCGCACACTGTTGAAGGAGAAACGATAGAACCCCACGTTTCTGTTCCAATTGCGAAAGGAATAATGCCTGCCGAGACAGCCGAAGCAGAGCCTGCAGATGAACCGCTGGAACCCTGTGAGGTATCCCATGGATTTCGGGTCATGCCGCCGAACCATACGTCATCCATTGCAAGTTCCCCCATAGAGAATTTAGCGCAAAGAACAGCGCCTGCGTCTTCAAGTTTTTTAACAACCGTAGCGTCTTCGTCAATCATCTGGTCTTTATATGGCGGGGCGCCCCAGGTGGTTTTATACCCTTTGGTTGCAAGAAGGTCTTTTACGCCGAACGGAATTCCATGCAGCATGCCTCTGTATTTTCCCTTCTTAATTTCCTCATCGGCTTTTGCCGCCTGTTTCATTGCAAGGTCTTCGGTAAGTGTAATTACGCAAAATAATTTTGGGCTAAGCTTTTTAAGCCGGTTAATAAAAAAGCGGGTCAGTTCGGTGGAAGTAATCTGCCTTGTTTTGATAAGGCGGGCCAGTTCGCCTACCGAATAATAGGCAAGGTCTTCAATATTTTTAGGCATTTTGGCGTAGGAATAATTGCTGTAGGCAACAGGTTTCTGTTTGGTATTTATTTTAAAGCCCTCCGGTATGGGATTAAGCTGAATAGCGGGGGGAATGCTGTTA
>DAHYUM010000102.1 GCA_027398005.1 bacterium | reverse complement strand
TGTTATTAAAGAAGCGCGGATTTTTGTTGACCAGCTTGAGCCGGCACTTAACGAAGCCGGGGATATTATTAAAGCAATTAATGCGGGGGTTATTACGTCCGGACATATTGCAGGCGAACTTGGCAGCTGCATTTTGGGCAATATTAAAGGAAGAACCGGCAGTAATGATATTACCCTCTTTAAAAGCGTTGGCGTTGCCATTCAGGATTATGAAGTAGCCAATAAGATTTATGAGAAAGCGCTTACGGCAAATTTTGGTGAGGGTATAAATTTGTTTGAATGAGTGCAAGGTTTATGTCTGTTTAAGCTGCGGTACGCCTGCTTAAACAAATGAAATCATCTCTGCCCGCAAGGGCCCCGCCCTTGCGAAAACATACTAAAGCTGACTTTAAGAATAATTCCGGCAGGAGACGCTGCGCTTAAGTCGCCACGGCGACCTGACGGGACTGAAATGTATTTAATAAATATTTTGTGGAGGTGGCGGGAGTCGAACCCGCGTCCGAAGATACCATCCAATGAACTTCTACGCACATAGTCTGTTATAAAAATTTCACCGCAGTTTTTTAAACAGACAAACTATTCAGCGGCAATCTCAATAAAGTTTCGCCTCATCTGCTTGAGCATTCGAATCGGCTAGCACTCCAGACGGCGTTCATACAGCCCCGGGAGCGCGGCAGAGCTGAAGAACGGCTGCTTTAATTAAGCAGCGATAGCGTAGTTATATTCGCCATTTAGTTTTTTTACCGTCGTTTAACGTGTCTACGGAGAACACGATGCGCAATTCAAAGAACCAGTAACCCCGTCGAAGCCAATTTCACCCCCAAATATGGATATCCAGAATAAGAAAGAGAAAAGGATTACTCCTTTTTCCATTCCACATCGGGTCGGTTCGAAGAAAAATTCTCAAAACGGGCAAGAACAAATAAAAGATCAGAAAGACGGTTCAAATATACAACGGGAAAAGCTCCAATATCAACATTTTTAGCAAGAGTAACCGCATTTCTTTCCCCTCTGCGGCATACAGTACGCGCTAAATGTAGATAAGAAGCCGCTTTTGTGCCGCCGGGGAGGATAAAACTTTTTAGTTCCGGTAATTTATACTCAATTGAGTCAATAAAAGTTTCCAATTCATCAACCTGCCCCTTTTCAATGCGGGGTATTACAAAATTCCCCTTCCCTTTATCCAGCGGGGTAGCCAGGTCCGAACCGAGTGTAAAAAGGTTATTCTGAACTTTAACCAGAATTTCCCTTATCTCGCTGTTAACATTTTCGGCAATTACAATTCCAATTATAGAATTAAGCTCGTCCACGGTGCCGTAAGTTTCAATCCTAAGGTCATCTTTAAGAACGCGCTGTCCGCCGAATAGCGAGGTTTCCCCCGCGTCCCCTGTTTTAGTATAAATTTTCATTTTCTAAAAGGTAAAGATGTAATAATTAAAGGCTGATTATTATTTTCGGTATCGCGGATGAACAAAGGTTTTGGCTCTGCCAGAACCTGCTTATCAATAACCGCAAGGCCAATCTGTTTTGTAAGCGAAAAGGAATAAGCGCAGCTTGTAAGCGTGCCCGCATCCTTATTATTCTCGTCAAAAATACGGGCCGGAAGTTCGCATTCGCATTTATTCTCAAAATTCACACCGGTAAATTCCCGTTTAGTCCGGTTAAAGGTCTCCGATTTCGAAATCCTGTCCTGCCCTAAAAATTTCCCCTTTGCAAGGTTAACATTTTCCATAACCTTTAATTCAAGGGGGGTAAACATATCCTTGAATTCGAAGGGATAAATAGAGGCGCCAAGTTCAATGCGGTAAACATTAAAAGCGTCTTCGCCAACAAAGTTGAAATCGTAAAAACTCTTCTGTTCAAGCAGAAAGCGGGCAATAACCTCGGCCCCTGCAATATCTCCAAAAACCCAGTATTTCGGGTTCCCGTTATAGCCTTTGAACTTTGCGATATAAATTTTAATCTCGTTTATTTCCGAAATGATAACCAGGTCTTCGTTAAGCGATTCGAGCACTTCGCCGAAAGCGAGATTCATATACGATTCTGTCTGAGGGCCGATCAGTTCGAATATCGCATACTTTCCGGTCATATCTTCAATGGCAATATTCTCGCTTGTAATATACCTTTCCAGCCAGCTTTTAAGCCGCGATGAAGAGCCCCTGCCCCCAAGAACAAAGCAGTAATCAGTAATCCTTACAACGGCCGCCTTATCAATAATGCGCCCTTTATCGTTCGTAAAAAGAGTGTCAGTTTTATGCAGAACCGCAAGTTCCTTAATATTGCCTGTGGAAATGCGGTTAAGGTAATCGAACGAATCGATGCCCCTTAGAATGAGAAAAGTGGAATCGGAAATATCCCTTACTGCAACGCCGTGGCGCAGCGAAAGGTATTCCTCTTTTACATCCGTAATAACTTTTATATTGTTTTCTTCCAAAACAAAATCGGGATAGTTTTCAGCTAAAAATTCTTTCATAAAACCGGGGTATAATCCTTAATTAGTTATAAAAAATTTAACAGGCTAATTTAATATTTTCTGAACCAACGCTTGTTCCGGTCGTTAATGTAAAGCTGTTTCTTAACGCTCCAGTAAAAAGGAATGGAATCTATAATTCTAACCTGATAGAGAGAATCGAGCTTCCACTTGGTTGTATTGAACAGATACTCCTTATAATCGGGGTATTTATCGTGGTTAACATCGTCTATAACTCTTTTGCTTACAATGCCTACATACGTTTCCATAAGATGCGGGGGCTGCGTTATGCCGTCTACCATAAAGAAGTTAAAATCGAGGTGCCCCGATATAATTCCATCCTCAAAATTCAAATCGACATAAAGGGTATTGTTAGGCCCCCATCTATTAAGCGACATTGAATTGAAGCCGCCGTGGCGAGGTACTTCCGATTCCCAAATACGGCTGAAATTGCCATCCTTATCGTAGCTGAAGAGGGTAAGCCAGAAAAACGCAGTACCCAGTTTGGTGCTGTCGAGGTTTATAAAGCTCGATTCGTACCCTACAATATTCTTCGTCTCAATATTCCTTTCCCCCGGTTTCGATTTGGCGATAACGGCAAAAATGTAATTGTTATCCCCCCTGTAATAAATAACCGCCGGTTTGGGAATATTGAAAGTAAGGGTCCTGTCGAACTCGACCAGATATGTGCCTGCCGGGTAGCTATCCCTGATATAATCCCTTAACGAAATAGTATCGCCGGGGAATCTGGCTTTAGCCTGTGCCTTGGCAACTTCAAGTTTATATTCCTGCAGTTCCCTGTCCTTGGCATCGGAAGTGGCGGCATCGCCCCCCTGCTCGCTCTTTTCGGAACATGCCGAAAGGATTAAAGCGGACAGAATGATAATAAGAAAATTTATTTTCATATTTCAGCCTCGCAATGACCGATAATTATTTTACTAATAAAACAGGGAACCATCAGGTAAATATCGCCTTTTAACATTTATAATAAAAGAACATAAATAAAATAATTACTTTTTAGAAAACTCATCAAGAAAATAAGCCGAACTTAAAATGCCAAGTTCAAAGGATTTAAGGCTGAAATGCTCGTTTGGAGAATGAATATTTTCAGAATCGAGACCTATGCCCATAAGAATTGCCGGAACTTTAAGCTGTTTAACAAAATCCACCACAACGCCAATAGAGCCCCCTTCGCGCGTGTAAACAGTTTTCTTCTTGAATGCTTTAGATAAAGCGTTCGAGGCGGCAATCATGGCCGGGCTGTCCAGCGATACTACAACCGGATAAGCTCCGTGCAGATTATGAATTTCGACCTTAACGCTCTTAGGCGCAAGCGATTTAATATAACTGGTAAAGAGCTTAGCCACCTTATCGGGGGTCTGGTTAGGAACAAGCCTCATCGAAATTTTTGCCGATGCCTTTGAAGGAAGAACGGTCTTTGCACCTTTTTCAATATATCCGCCTACAATACCGTTTGCGTCTAAAGTGGGGCGCGCCCAGGTTCTTTCTAGCGTTGAAAATCCTTTTTCCCCCTGAAGCTCCTTAACGCCTAATTCCTTTGCGTAGTTCTTATCGGAGAATTTAAGGCTCTTGAAATTTTCCCTTTCTTTTTTGGTAAGGGGAACAACGTCATCGTAAAATTTGGGTATTGTAATCTTTCCGTTTTTATCGTGCAGTTTTGCAATAATTTTTGCAAGTTCGTTAATGGGGTTTGCAACCGCGCCGCCGAATGTACCCGAGTGAAGGTCCTTGTTGGCCGCAGTAACTTCAATTTCCATATAGCATAAACCGCGCAGCCCGTATCCAATTGTAGGAATTCCTTCGGCGTAAAGACTTGTATCCGAAATAACCACGGCATCGCATTTAAGAAGTTCTTTATGGCCGGACAGAAATTCGCTGAAATTATCGCTTCCTATCTCCTCTTCCCCTTCAAGAATAAACTTGATATTAACTGGCATCTTTCCGGTTGTCTTAAAGAATGCTTCAACACTTTTAATATGTACAAAATTCTGTCCTTTGTCGTCCGAGGTTCCGCGTCCCCATATTTTCCCATCCTTAACAACGGGTTCAAATGGGGGCGAATCCCATAATTCTATCGGGTCAACCGGCTGAACATCGTAATGGCCGTAGAAGAGAACTGTAGGCTGGCCCGGCGCTCCAAGCCATTCTCCGTATACAAGAGGATGCCCCGGAGTCTGGAATATTTCAACTTTCGTCATACCGGCATCTTTAAGTTTATCCGCAACAAAGGATGCGCATTTCTGCATGTCCCCTTTATTCTCTTCCAATGTGCTTATGCTTGGTATTTTTAAATACTCAATTAATTCATTGATATAATTTTCTTTATTCTCTCTTATGTAATTCAGTACCGCTTCCATTGTTCCTCCGGTTAATTACCTGGGATTAAATTAAAAAAACATTTCTGGCTTAAAATAACCAGTACCTAAATTTAACCTTATAAAAAAATCAATTCAAGTGACAAAATGAGTAATATATTCTTAAATAATTTTTGTTTAATTTAAAGAAGCCAAAAAGGATAATTAATGATTCTGTTCCGTTATATATTAAAGAACCACATAGCCCCCTTTTTCTTCTCAATTTTCACGCTAATTTCAATATTTCTGCTCCAGCTTTTAATGAAATTTGCCGATAAACTTGTGGGAAAAGGGCTCAGTTTCTGGGTTATTTTAAAGTTCATTATATATAACCTGGCATGGATTGTTGTACTTGTGGTACCCATGTCGGTTCTGGTTGCCACCCTTATGGCTTTCGGGGCTATGGCGCAGAATAACGAGGTGGCAATTATGAAGGCCTCGGGCATCAGCCTTTATAAAATGACCTTACCCCCCATTCTCGCCAGCATTTTAATTGCCCTTTTTCTCATTTATTTCAATAATAACATCTACCCCGACGCCAACCATGCCGCCGCGGCCATAATCAAGGATATTAACAGGACTAAGCCCACCCTTGCCCTTGTACCCGGCGTTTTTTCGCAGGATGTTGACAATTTTTCAATTCTCGCCCGCACTATAGATAAAGACACCTTGAGGGACCTTACAATTTACGATAACAGCAACCCGAGGGAATCGCATATAATTACAGCAAAGAAGGGGAAGATTTTCTTCTCGAAGGACCAGAAGAAACTGATTCTCTCCCTTTGGAGCGGAGAGATTCACCAGCTGGACCTTACAGACAGGGAACGTTACCAGATTCTCGAATTCAAACAGCACCGCATTGCAATGGACGCGGAGGATTTCTCTTTCAACCAGTCCTCATTTGGTGGCCAGAGGGGATTCCGCGAAATGGGCGCCCCCGAATTGATGAGAAGGCTGGACAGCCTTAAAGCAATTGATAATGCCTCAAAAGCTCAGTACGAATCGGCTAATAAATTTTATTTCTACAATCCTCTCCCGAATAACGGATACGGTTCGATAGGCCCTAACCCAACCCAGGACCTGCTTTACATAAAAGTAAGGGAGAAAATAAATTCGGCAAAGGCGGCAATCGAATCGAGAATAAGCTCCCTTTCGTACCGGTACGAGGATATGAATACATACCGCGTTGAGATTAACAAGAAATATTCAATTCCCGTTGCGTGCATTATATTTGTGCTTATAGGCGCCCCTCTTGGAACCATGACGCGCAAAGGGGGTTTCGGCGTTGCCGCGGGCATAAGCCTTACATTCTTCTTAATTTACTGGGCCTGCCTTATAGGGGGCGAAAAACTTGCCATAAGAGGAATAATTTCCCCCTTTACAGGAATGTGGGGGGCTAACATTATTATGGGGGCTTTCGGCGTTTTTGTGCTTATTAAAAGCGCCAAGGAAAAAGTGGAACTTAATTTCGACTGGATGAAAAAATTACTGCCTAAACAATTACGCATTTTCTCGGAGCAGAATGAAAATTCTTGATAAATATCTTATTAAACAGTTCCTCCAGACTCTCTTATTCGGAATAGTTACTTTCGTCCTGCTTTTTGTGGTAATTAATCTTATGGAACAGCTCGGCAGTTTTGTTGACAACAACGTTTCCATAGGAATGATATTAAAATATTACGTCTATTTCACCCCCGAAATTATAAGGCTTATACTTCCAATAGCGGTGCTTCTTTCGTGCCTGTTTACATCGGGCAAAATGTCTACATTAAACGAGCTTACCGCAATTAAGGCAGGTGGAATAGGAATGTTCCGCTATATGCAGCCTTTCTTGATTACTACCTTTATTATAAGCCTGTTTCTTGTTTATTTCAGCGGTTTTGTTGTTCCCGAAGCAAATACGAAAAAAGTTTATATCGAAAGAAATTATATGAACCTCGGTTCCGTTAGGATGGGAAGCAATATTTATTTTCAGGACAGTAAAACGCGTATTGTAACAATAGGAAGCTACGATGTTGAACGGAACCAGGCGCTTAACATAAGCATTCAGGAATTTGACCCGAACAATCCTACCAAAATGATAAGCCGCATAGACGCATCCAGAATGGAATACGCGCCATTTTCAAAAACATGGAACCTTACAGGCGGAATTAAAAGAGAATTTTATAACGACAGCCAGCACGAAAAGAAGTTTATGAAGCTTTCAATAAACTACCTCAATTTCCTCCCCAAAGATGTAATAAACAAACAGAGGAAACAGGAGGAAATGACGCTTACAGAACTGGCTACTTTTGCCAGGGAACAACAGAGAGCCGGCAACGACCCTACAGATGCCTATATCGAGTTCCATTCCCGCATTGCATTTGCATTCTCTCCACTTATTGTAGTTCTGTTCGGGCTCCCTATCTCAGCCAATAAAAGGAAAGGAGGGCTCGCGCTCCAGTTCGGGCTGAACCTTCTTATTACATTCATCTATCTTGTATTTATGAAGGTGAGCCAGGCATTCGGCAAAAGCGGCGTTCTCGATCCCGTTTCAACTGCCTGGTTTGCTAACTTCATCTTTCTTGCGGGCGCTTTAATTAACCTGAAAAGAATTAAGAACTAACCACTTTATTACTTCGTCTTCATTTCGAATACGCCGTCCCACTCTCCGCCGGGAGGGTTGGTTATAAAGTAATTAATCCTTTCAATATATACTTTCGAAGGGGTATCGGAAGGCAGGCACTCTATCGATTTATTAAAACATTCAAGTGCCTTTTTAAAATTCTTATCGCGGTAATATGCCAGCCCGTTAAAATAATCATCGAGCAGTGCAAATTTAGAGGCGGCTTTTTCCTTTTCCTTCATACCTATAAGCTCGAATACCCGCGTCGGTTTTTTCTTCCCTTTAACCTTAACCACATCCAGTTCGCGTATAAAAAAATCATTTTCAATTATCCGGCTCGTCTCTTCGCCGATAATAATGTTGGTGCCGAATTCCTTATTAACCCCTTCGAGCCTAGAAGCAAGGTTCACCGAATCGCCTATAACGGTATAATCGAACCTCTTCTCTCCCCCTACGTTGCCAACAACGGCATCGCCTGTATTAATGCCAATCCTGAAACGGAGATCGAAACTTCCGGCAATTGCGTTTTTAATCTCTTCAATTTTTTCCTGCATTTCGCACGCGGTTCTGCATGCAAGAGCCGCATGGTTTTCAACTATCAATGGAGCTCCCCAGAATGCCATTATTGCATCCCCCAGGTATTTATCCAGGGTGCCTTCGTTCCTTAAAATAATTTCTGTCATCTCGCCCAGGAATGAGTTAATAAATTTAACCAGCTCCTCGGGCGTTTTCGATTCAGAAAAAGTGGTAAAACCGGCTATATCGGCAAAAAGGATTGTAAGGTTCTTCTTTTCTCCCCCGAGTTTAAGTTTATCGGGGTCTGCCAGAAGCTGATCCACCACATTATGGCTTACATAATGGCTGAACATTCCCTTAATTAATACATTCTGCTTTCTTTCTTTTAGAAAGTGGTATGCAGTATTGCCGAAGTAGGTTAAAATAATTATTGTTGATGTGCTTACAACCGAAATTATATAACTGAATTTAATAAATACGAAAACGGATAATTCAATAACCCCGAACACCAGTAGAATTACTGCCGCGGCATTTAGAATTTCGAGTATGAATTTCCTTCTAATTCTTATACGCTTTATTGAATTGGAAAGGAAGAATATAATGCCCGAAAGTAAAATGTAGAATACAAATTCGGCGTAGGAGTTGGGCGTATAGAGGAAATTACGCGTAAGTATGTTCTGTATTACATTGGCATGGTAGTCAATGCCGAAAATAGTATTATCTCCCGAGCGCTCCCCTTTTGTATAGGCAACACTTAAAAAATCCTTATCTTCAACCGATGTAGAACCGATAAGTACAATTTTATCTTTAAATATTTTGCGGTACTCGGGGTCGTCCCATGTATTTAAATCCTCGCCGTAGTCTATTTCATCCTTTGTCTTAACATCCTTATCGTCAACAATTTCGTAAAAATTGTAATGCATAAATGCCGTACTTGTGCCGTAAAGGTTTACAATAAAATCGGTAGCGGTAAATGCTGGTATTTTAATCCCGTTTAAATCGAAATACCTTTTTTCGGGCAAAGCAATAGTGCCTGCGGGCAAACCGAGATATTTATTAACAACCGCAAGCCCGAAAGTTGGAAAACTCATCGGCTTTTCGGTCTGCCTTGTAAATATAAATGGGGTGTAAAGGCGGTAAGTCTGGTCAATATCTTCGGGAATATTTACAAAACTAATAAGCGAATCGGCAGTGCAGAAAATATTGTCAAAATTTTCCTTCTGCTTGTGCACTATAGCGCGTTCCTTACCCATTGAAGAGCCGAGTTCCCCTTTAAGAGCTCGGTCAATCCTGTCTTCAATTACAAAATTCGTTTTGGCGGCAAGAACAACGCGCCCCGATTTTTTAATTGCATCCCTGAATAATTGGTCGTTCCCTGGGACGTTATCCTCTTTTTCGAACTGGATATCTATCGCAATAACCCTTGCGCCGGCATCTGTAAGGTTATTTACCAGTTTTGCGAATATATTGCGGGGCCAGGGCCAGCCGTAAGGTATCTGCCTGTAGCTTTCGTCGTTAATATCAACAATTACAATTTTAGTGGAATCTTTTACATTAATTTCACCGCGGCGCTGAAACCGCTGATCTATAAATTTTAATTCTATTTCCCTTAAAGGCTTAATGCCTAAGAAAGTATCTTTTGTTATAAGCAGGGTAACAACAACAACAGTAAAGCAAATGGACAGGCTTACAAGCAAGTCTGTCCATTTTTTATTTTTAAATTCCGTTTTTTTGAACAAGTTAAATTCCCAATCTGGTCATCAGTCCAATTTCAGAACTTGAAGGTGTGTTTTCCATCTTATATACGTGAAGCTGGAAAATAACGTCGAAATTCTGGATTACATTATAAGATGCGGTAAAATCTACACCGATACGCTTGAAATCGCCAAAGCTGGGGCTGAAAGCTCCTGCAAGTTCCAGTTTGTTTTCAAGCAATCTGTAGCGCGCGCCTGCCGAAAGCATTTCATATTTATACATCACACCGGCAATTTCGCTGTTGAAATAAACCGCGTTAAAATAAGTTGTAAATACCGCGGTCCAGTAACTGTTGAAATTGAAATTGAGGAATGTATTGGATGAATTGATATTGCGGATGCTGTTATCTTCCCTGTTAGAGGTTGTAATACCGAGCGATGTATTATGCTTAACGCCGGCAGTCAAATCGTACGATAGCTGAACGCT
>DAHYUM010000101.1 GCA_027398005.1 bacterium | reverse complement strand
TGCCCGATAAAAAGGCAGCTGCCGCAAAGGGAGAAGCCGTCAAGGAAATGTCGAAAGAAGAGGAAAGGAAAAGGCTGTTCGCACTGCTTCTCGTTTTTATTACGGTAATATTCTTCTGGATGTCTTTCCACCAGAACGGATTAACCTTAACCTACTTTGCGCGCGATTATACCGCAAAACATGTAGGGCCAATTACCAACATTCTATTTAATGTGGGTTCATTCATAACATTAATAGCGGCAATTTACGGCGTGGTTTATCTTATTAAGAAAGGCACCGGCAGACAAAGATTAATTGGCGGTGTCCTTTTTGTTGCAGGCGGTTCGCTTACATACTTGTTTTATAAGAGTTTCCCTCTTGAAAACCTTATAGAGCCGGAAGTATTCCAGCAGTTCAACCCCGCTTACATTGTAGTTCTTACTCCTCTTGTACTTGGATTTTTTGCATTCCTTGCAAAGAGGGGTAAAGAGCCTTCAACACCGAGGAAAATTGGTATAGGAATGATTCTTGCCGCCGTAGGCTTTGTAGTTATGATTCTCGGTTCGATGAACCTTATTTCCCCTGCCGATTTGGCCGGACAGCCTTCACCCGACAGGGTTTCGCCATACTGGCTTATAAACACTTACTTTATATTCACGGTAGCCGAGCTATTCTTAAGTCCTATGGGGTTGTCATTCGTTTCGAAGGTAGCCCCTCCCCGTTTCCAGGGTTTAATGCAGGGGGGCTGGCTAGGCGCAACGGCAATAGGAAATCAGTTCCTGTTTATAGGAAGCACATTCTGGCTTAAGATTGAGATATGGCAGGTATGGCTTATTTTCGTGGTCTGCTGTCTATTATCGGCGGCGTTCATATTTACAATGATGAAGCGCCTTGAAGCGGCTACAAAATAAACAGGACTAGAAAATTAAGTTAACAAAAAACCCGGTATATGCCGGGTTTTTTATTTTATGCAGGATCAATCTTTATCCTAACCGCCGCTTATCATGTGGATTACATCCACCTTATCGCCATTCTTAAAATAAGCCGACTGATATTCATCCCTTTTAACCAGAGTGCCATTAATTTTAACCACCAGGTTTTTAAACGAGAACTTCTTCAGCTCGAACAATTCGGCAATTGAAAGGATTTCTTTATTTGTATCGAGTGTTTCTTCCCTGTTGTTAAGTGTTATATTCATATTACTTCATTTCTCCAATTAATAATTCAAGCGCTGTATTAGCCATCATGTTAGCCACGGTGCAAACCCGGGGGGCAAGCACTGGGGTTTCATCCGATACCTCGGTAATCCCGTCTCCCACTACATATATGTCGTCAAATTTTTCCACTTTAATAAGCTCGTTTTTGCCCCAGCCCGCCATTCCAACTCCGCATACAATAGGCATTCCGGGCATTTTCTCCGAAACGGTTTCAACAATCATCTGTTTCATTTCGGCTTTATCGAATGCTTCTATAATAATATCGCATTCTTTATAAAGGGCCATTATATCGGCAGGCTGAAGTTTAATTATATGGGCTTCAACTTTTACCGAAGGGTTAATTCTGCTTATATTCTCCTTAAGCGCTTCGGCTTTGTATTGCCCCACCTGGCTGTAAAAAAAATACTGCCTGTTAAGGTTGCTTTCGTCAACCTTATCAAAATCGGCAATTATAAGCCTGCCAATTCCGGTGCGGGCAAGGGCAACCGCGCTGTTAGAGCCGAGTCCGCCGCATCCGGCTATGCCGGCTGTCTTGCCTTTTAATACACTCTTTATTTCTTCAAAATTCATAATGCTGTAATTATTTTGTACGTAATATAATTAAAATGCCGTTACCTCTCAAAGAGGTTTCATTTCAAAATATATTCATCTTTTCATACATTTAGATGAAAGGAAAACAGATTAAATGGCGCGCAGAAAAAAAGAATATACAATGGAAGACCTTCTCCAGCCCGAGATGATGCTTCATCTTTACATACAGGGGGCATTTCCCATGGCTGACGGCGAGGAGGAAATAAACTGGTATATGCCCGAAATAAGGACGGTAATTCCGGTTGAGGAATTCAACACCCCCCGCTCTCTTAAGAAGTTCCTGGCCGGCTCAGGTTTTGAGTATAAATTTGACACCCGCCGGCTGGATGTGATTAGGAATTGCGCCGCGAGGGATGAAACCTGGATTTCGGAACGGCTGATTGAGGCATACAGCAACCTGATAGACCTTAATTTTCTTCATTCGGTAGAGACCTATCTGGAGGGAAATCTTGTCGGGGGATTGTACGGCATAACTTACAGGGGCGCATTCTTCGGGGAATCGATGTTTTCCAAAGTGCCGCAGGCTTCAAAAGCCGCTTTTGTTAAACTTGCCGAAAGACTTAAAGAGAAAAATTATTACCTTATTGATGTTCAATACCAGACCGAACACCTTAAAATGTTCGGCGCGCGGGAAGTTTCTTTCGAGCAGTTTGCGGGACTGCTTAATGAGGCGTATAAAAGGGAGGCGGAGTTTTGAGTACTCCTTCTTAATAAACCTGCCCGTTGGATTGGCCCGGATTTACATTTGCAGACAGATAAAAAAATGGGCTAATGCTGTTTATAGAACAAACGATTATTTTATTAACTTTGTTATAATCATTTTTTCGGGGGAATAAAACAAATGGAAAGAGATTCGAACGAGCTGGCCGAATTCTGTTTAATGCTTGCCGTTGAAAGCGGAAGAATAATTAAGCAATATTTCAGAAGCGAATTGAGCATTGAGACAAAATCCGATTCATCGCCGGTTACTATTGCCGATAAAAAAGCGGAAGAATTAATGAGGGAAATGATAATGAAGCATTTTCCAGAGCACGGAATTATCGGAGAGGAATTCGGAGTTCATAACCCCGATGCTGAATACCAGTGGGTTCTCGATCCTATTGACGGCACTAAAAGTTTTATTTGCGGCTCGGTTACCTTCGGCACTCTGATTTCCGTTATGAAGAATGGGGAGCCTGTTTTGGGAGTTATCAATCAGCCTGTGCTGGGGGAATTTCTTATAGGCGACAACGAAATTTCTCTGCTTAACGGAACACCCGTTAAGGTGCGCGGCTGTAAAAATTTAAAAGAAGCTGTGCTTCTTACTACCGACCACCTTAATATTGCCAGATACCAGAATAAGGAAAAATTCGACAGTCTCATTTCTTCGGTTAAACTTTACCGCAACTGGGGCGATTGCTACGGCTACTACCTGCTTGCAAGCGGATTTGCCGATATTATGATTGACCCGGTTATGTCTAAGTGGGATTTGATGGCGCTTATACCCATTATCCGCGGTGCCGGCGGGGTAATAACCGATTACCATGGAAAAGAACCGGTTAAAGGGAACAGCATTATAGCTACAGCCGGAATGATTCATGAGGAAGTGATTAAAATATTGAATTGACTTCACTTTTTACTTAAAAAACATTTAATTCCCGAATAAACCCGGAAGAAGTTACTTTTGTCTAATTGAGGTAGAAGTATGTCCACTCTTAAAACTTGAATTATACGAAATACGTATTATTTCGGTTTTTGGAATAAAATTGCTTATTATAAATAATCAATAAAGGGGCTCGTTTCTGCTTAACTGAACAACAAACCAAAACGGGAATCAAAATGAGATTAAGCCAGTTCAATTTTAAAAAAGAAGTAATAGTATTAGCTCTGCTATGGATAATATGCGCTATATTAATTTATAATGTATTTCCTGCCTCCCCCTATCAGGGGCAGAGCGTAATGATTTTCTACGCCAATGTAATTTCATCCTCATTTTTTCCCGCTTTATTCTTCTTTTTCATTTATCTCGCCCTTGCCTCGGCAATAGAATTATTAATGGGAAACGCCAAAAAACAGGCTAACGGCGCGGATGTAACGGAGCAGTAAATTTATTTACCCCGCTTAGGGGAAGCTTTTAAATTATCTGAATATAACAGGGGAATTTTTTTTAGCTAATAAATTAATCTAAACTTATTATTTCATTATTCCTTGGAGGAAAGATGGGTAAAAGAGCTTTTCTTTTTATTGCATCACTTATTTTAATCGTCGGCATTACAATTAACGGAGCCGATAAGAAAAAGGAATTTAAAATTCCTTACGAAAAATACGTTCTTGCAAACGGATTGAATGTAATACTAAACGTAGACCATTCAAATCCGATAGTTTCTGTTTATATCCGCTATCATGTGGGTTCAAACAGGGAAACAAAAGGCAGAACCGGATTTGCTCATTTGTTCGAGCATTTAATGTTCAACGAATCGCAGCACGTTCCGCAGGGGGAATATTTTAAAAAGATACAGACCGCCGGTGGAACCTTAAACGGTTCTACCAATAACGACGGAACGAACTATTTTGAAACCGTTCCTAAAAACGCTCTTGAAATGGCTTTATGGATGGAATCGGACAGAATGGGATTCCTTATGCCTAAAGTAAACGAAAAAACATTCCTTACTCAGGTTAATGTGGTTTCCAACGAAAAGAGACAGAATTACGATAACCGGGCATACGGAAATTCCGGGTATGTAATGGATAAATTAATGTACCCCGAAAACCATCCCTATAATTGGCAGGTTATCGGCTCTCTTGAAGACCTTGCAAATGCTACCCTTCAGGATGTTGCCAATTTCCACGATAAATATTACCAGCCGGCAAACGCCACCCTGGTTGTTGCAGGCGATATTGACGTTAAACAGGCCAAAAAATGGATTGAAAAATATTTCGGCGAACTTAAATCGGGCCCCAAACCGGCGCCTCTTACAAAAATGCCAGTAACACTTAACGAAACAAAGAAAGCATACTATGTAGATAACCTTGCAAACCAGGCTACTTTCGAAATGGAATTTCCAACCGTTGAAGAATACAGCAAAGATTCATACGCTTTAAGATATCTAGGCGAACTTCTTGCAGGCGGAAAGAAATCCCCTCTTTATAAAGTAGTTGTAGAAGAAAAGAAAATTGCTCCCCAGGTAATGGCTCGCAATAACAGCATGGAAATTGCCGGAACATTCGGAATAAGCGGCACTCCTTATCCGGGCAAAAACATGGGGGATTTTGAGAACGCAATTAAAGAAGGGCTCGCCCGTTTCGAAAAAGAAGGCTTTACCGATAAAGACCTTGAAAGACTTAAAACCGGAATTGAAGTGCGCTTCTATAATTCAATTCAGTCCACTATGGGCAAAGCAAGAACCCTGGGCGATTTGAACACATACGCAGGTTCGCCCGATTACCTTAATACCGACCTGAATAATTCACTTACGGTTACCAAAGACGATATTTGGAGAGTTTACAATAAATATATTAAGGATAAGAATTACGTAGCTCTCAGCGTTGTTCCTAAAGGGAAAGAAGATTTGGCCGCTCCCGGTTCCAAGCTTTATACCATTGCCGAAGAGAACACAAACAATCAGACAGTTAAAAAAACCGTAGCTCCTCTTAACATTCCTCCCGTTGCTTCAAAATTCGATAGAAACATCGAACCGAAAAAAGGACCCGACCCGAGTGTTAAAATTCCCCAGATCTGGACAGCCAAGACAGCTAACGGAATCCAGATTTACGGCATTACCAAAAACGCAGTTCCTTTGGTACAGTTTTCAATTGTACTTAAAGGGGGTATGATGCTTGATAAGCCCGAAAAACTGGGCACGGCTTATTTAACAGCCCGCTTAATGAATGAAGGCACAAAGGGTAAAACACCAGTTGAACTCCGCGAAGCACTTCAGGATTTAGGCGCAAATGTAAGCATTAATGCCGGCGATGAATCGATGTCAATTTCGGGAAGCTGCCTTGTAAGCAAACTCCCCGATGTAATGAAAATTGCAAAGGAAATGATGTTCGAACCGAGATGGGACGAAAAAGAATTCGCTACTATCAAACGTTCTACCATCCAGAGCCTGAAGAGAATGGAAACCAGCCCTGCTTCAATAGCTTCGGACGCCTTTTCAAAACTCGTTTACGGAAAAGACAATATTCTTGCCAGCTCGGCCATGGGAACAACCAAATCGATTGAAGCTATTAATGTTGACGATTTGAAAAACTATTACGAAAACTATTTCTCGCCAAGCGTTGCTAAAATTACAATTGTAGGCGATATTACAAAAGCTAATGCAATCCCTGTTTTCAACTTATTAAAAGAATGGAAAGCAAAAGAAGTTAAAATGCCTGTAGTGCCTGCAGTTGTAAGCGCAAAGCCGGGCATTTATTTTATAGATGTACCTAATGCCAAGCAGTCCGAGTTCCGTGTAGGGCACGTTTCGCTTGCTGCTACCGACCCCGATTACCTGAAGCTTTCGGTTATTAACCATAAGCTCGGCGGCGATTTTAACGGCATATTGAACCAGATTTTAAGGGAACAGAAAGGGTTTACCTACGGCGCCCGTTCAGGATTCTCCGGCTCGAACTACGATGGTATTTTCACCGCTTCGGCTCCTGTTCAAACAACGGCAACCTACGAAACCGCCCAGATTATGAGGGATGAAATAAACAAATACTGCAAGTCAATTTCTCCCGAATATCTTGATATGGTTAAGAGCACACTTATTAAGGGAAGCGCACTCCGGTTTGAAACACTTGCCAATTTAAGCTCTATGCTCGGTCCTATTGTTGCTTACAATTATCCTTTTGATTATATCAAAAAACAGCAGGATTTCATCCGCAAGCTTACACCCGAAGAGCATACAAAATACGCCGACAAATTCATTCATCCCGATAAGCTTATTTATTTGATAGTAGGTGATAAAGCCACCCAGTACGAGAAACTTAAATCTCTCGGATTAGGCGACCCGATTCTTATTGATAAAGACCTGAATACTGTTAATAATTAATTTATTTTATCTTATTTTTACAGGGCATCCAATAACGGGATGCCCTGTTTTTTTAATATCAGACAATTGTTTTAACATTTATTTTATCCCCGAGGAGGGAAAATGAAAAAGAAAATTTCAATGCTCTTTATTCTCCTGCTTTTTACATTCTCTTCGGCAGTTACAACTGCTCAGAGCAAAAATCAGTTTAAGATACCTTACGAAAAATTCAAGCTTGCAAACGGTCTTACCGTAATTCTTCACACCGACCACTCGGACCCGATGGTTGCCGTTAACATTCTGTTTCACGTCGGAAGCGCGCGCGAAACGACGGGAAAAACCGGTTTCGCTCATTTATTCGAACATTTAATGTTCAGCGAAAACCAGTTCCAGGCACCGGGCGATTTCGATAATATTCTTGCCAATCTGGGCGCCTCTAACAACGCATCCACAGGCAACGATGCTACAAACTATTACGAAGTGCTTCCTAAAAACGGACTTGAAACCGCTCTCTGGCTCGAATCCAACAGAATGGGCTGGCTGCTTGGCAAATTCACCCAGAAATCTTTCGCAGTCCAGCAGCATGTAGTTCAGAACGAAAAAAGACAGACAAGCGACAACGTTCCCTACGGAAACGCAAGCTATGCAATGGATAAGTTAATGTACCCCGAAGGCCATCCTTACAGCTGGCAGGTCATTGGCTCTATGGAAGACTTAAGGAATGCGACTCTTCAGGATGTTGTGGATTTCCACAACAAATGGTATTCGCCAAGCAACGCCACACTTGTAATTGCGGGAGATATTGACCCGGTAGCGACAAAGAAACTTGTAGAAAAATATTTCAGCGAAATTGAATCGTTCGGCAAAATTCCGACCCTTCCTAAAATGCCGGCCGTTCTTAAGGAAACTAAAAGGGCTTATTACGAAGATAACCTCGGCAACGCGCCCGATATTACAATGTCGTTCCCGACAGTTGAACAGTACAACAAGGATTCGTACGCGCTTAACTACCTGGGACAGCTTTTAGGTGGCAGCAAAAAATCGCCTCTATACAAAATAGTAGTTGAAGAAAGGAAACTTGCACCTTCGGTTTCGGCACGCAACGGAAGCATGGAAATTGCCGGTTCGTTCGAAATAAGCGCTCGCGCTTTCCCGGGCAAACACTTAGGCGATCTTGAAAATGCATTCTACGATGCAATGAAGCGTTTTGAAAAGGATAAATTTACCGATAAAGACCTTCAGCGCCTTAAAACCGGGATTCAGGTTCAGTTTTATAATTCAATTCAGAGCGTTCTTGGCAAAGCACAGCGCCTTGCACGCTACTCTGCTTTCGGCGGCTCGCCCGATTTTATAAGCAAAGACCTTAACAATATGTTAAGCGTTACAAAAGATGATATTTGGAGAGTTTACAATAAATACATTAAAGGAAAGAACTTTGTTCTTCTGAGCATTGTGCCTAAAGGCAAAGCCGACCTGGCCGCCCCTAATTCAACCCTGTTTGTAATTCCGCAGGAAAACATTAAAGACCAGAGCGTAATTGAAGATAAGGATGTTAAAACAAAAGATTACTCCAAACCATCCAAATTCGATAGAACCATTCAGCCTGTTGTCGGTCCCGACCCGGAAATCAATCTTCCAAAAATATGGACCGGAAATACATCCTCCGGATTAAAGGTTTACGGAATTAAATACACCGAAGTTCCCCTTGTTCAGTTCTCAATTTCAATTGACGGCGGAATGCTTCTTGACCCGAAAGATAAAATTGGCACTGCAAGCCTTATGGCCGATTTAATGAATGAAGGGACAAAGACAAAAACTCCAATAGAATTGCGCGAAGCCTTGCAGGATATCGGCGCAAACGTCAGGATTTCATCGGACGCTTCGGGGCTCACAATATCGGGCAGCTGTCTGGTAAGCAAATTAAAACCGGCACTCGCAATTGCCAGGGAAATGATACTTCAGCCAAGATGGGACGAAAAGGAATTTTCGCTTCTTAAACAGCAGACAATCGATTACCTTAAGAGGAGCGAAACACGCCCTGCTACACTGGCAAGCAATGTATTCAATAAACTTGTTTACGGCGCGGGCAATGTCCTTTCAAATTCACCTATGGGCACACAAAAATCGGTTGAAGCCATTACTCTTGACGATTTGAAGAATTATTACGCCAAATATTTCTCCCCTTCTACTGCAAAGATTATGGTTGTAGGGGATATTTCGAAAGACGCAGCCATTAACGAATTCAATACGCTTAAGGAATGGAAAGGCCAGCAGGTAACCCTACCCGAAATTAAGATGAACCCGAATGATGAAAAACCGGGGCTCTATTTTGTGGACGTTCCCCATGCCACCCAGTCGGAATTAAGAGTAGGCCAGATTTCAATTCCTGCCACCGACCCGGATTATCTTAAGTTATCAATAATCAACTACCGTCTTGGCGGCGATTTTACAAGCGTTCTTAACAACATACTGCGCGAGCAGAAAGGATATACATACGGCGCGCATTCAAGCTTCAGCGGTTCTATGTACCCCGGTTATTTCCTTGCTTATACAAGCGTTCAATCCAACGCCACACTCGAAAGCATGGGAATAATAAAGGATGAAATTGCCAAATACCGCGAAGGCATTACCCCCGCTAACCTTACAATGGTTAAGAATTCATTGTTAAGAAGCGACGCACTGCATTATGAAACTATAGGCGCTTTAATGAATATGCTTTCTCCGATAGTGGATTACGGATATCCTTTCGATTACGCGAAGCAGAGGGAAACAATCATCCGCAATCTTACTTCGGACGGATTCAAAGCCCTTACACAGAAATATATAAATCCGGGCAAACTGATTTACCTTGTAGTTGGCGATAAGGCCACCCAGTATGATGGCCTTAAAAAGCTGGGCTTAGGCGATCCGGTTCTTCTTGATAAAGACGGTAACCCCGCTAAATAATTAAACCAATGCAGAAGGCGCTTTTAGCGCCTTCTGCTTTTTTTGCCCTTCCCCTTTCACTTGACCCGCAATAATGATAATTATAAATTATTCCATCAAAATATTTCGCACAGGACAAACTATATGCTCAACCACATACCCGGCAAAGAAGACATTTTAGAAGTTCACAATAAAATCAAACCTTTTATCCACCGCACTCCGGTGCTTACATCAACGGCAATAAACAGCATTGCCGGGTGCGAAATATTCTTTAAATGCGAAAACATGCAGAAGGTTGGGGCCTTCAAATTCCGCGGCGCAAGCAGCGCTCTTCTTTCGCTTACCGGGGAAGAGCTGGACCGTGGAGTTGCAACCCATTCCTCGGGCAACCACGCGGCGGCCCTTGCACTTGCCGCGCGCATGAAAGGAGCCCGTGCTTATATAGTTATGCC
>DAHYUM010000100.1 GCA_027398005.1 bacterium | reverse complement strand
CCTACTCCCTGGTTAGGCCAGTTGGTTAAATTGGGCACTTCTATTTCATCCATATCGGTTTTAACTTTTTTCATTCCGTCAACTTTAACCTCGGTGCCGTGGCAAACGTAGCATGTGTTATTCCTTGTAAACGATGAAGCCTGAAGGATTGAAATATTGCCATCCTTAATTTCCTTTTCCCCTAAAATGGTACTAACCAGTGCATGATAAACAGGGTTGTCATCCAGATTGCTGAGAGCGTAAGCTTTCTTACTGCCGGAATATTGGTCGGCTTCGTCGGGATGGCATGTCTTGCAGTCGTTAGGGCTTACAACCACATTAATCTTATAGCCGAAGTGCTCAAAATTATCCTTGTGTTTATCTGCATTAAGGCTGTGGCATTCATAACAGCCGACCGATACGTTTTTCATGTCGGCCGGAATATCCTTTGCCGAGACTCTCCTTTCAAGTTCCGGTTTTGCCGAAGCGGCGGCAAAGCTGTTGCGGGAATGGAGGCTCTTCAGCCAGTCCGCAACAATACCCGACGTAGCTGTTTCGTGGCAACCCAGGCAGTCTTGTGTCTGGCTGCTTGTATCGGAGCCCCACTTGTTAACAGGGGTAGACCTAAATGAAAAAAAGGGAAGCGTAAGAAAAATTATAATTAACCATCTGTAGTTTTTCATAATTCCACCGTGCAATTATTATTGCTTCTGTTTATTAAGAAAGCAAGTTCTTTGTCTTCAATAAAAGAATTGTCACGATTACTATCAAGAGGGGAAATAAAAAAATAATGGAATAGAGTACCTGCTATCCGGTTAGCGGCTTTTATCTTTCTTTTTACAAGTATAGAATTTTAAAATTATGCTTGTTAAATTAAGAATCAAAAGAATACCCAAAGGGGGTAAAGATGAGAACAAGGTTAAAGGAAAATGAAAAGGAAATTTTTGTTACCAGACAGCACTGGTATTATTTAGTAACCCCTTTTCTGTTATCAGTACTCATATTGATAGTTGATATATTCTTATATCTAAACACCGGTTTCGGGTTTACCCTCTCATTTATTATATTTTGCGCTGTACTTATTTATCTGGTATTCAAAGTCTTCGAACGAAAAAATAATATTTGGGTTGTTACAAATTTAAGGCTAATAGACGAAGAAGGTGTATTTACAGTTAAAGTTAAAGAAAGCCCCATTGACAAAATAAACAATGTCAGCTACGTCCAATCCTTAATGGGCCGTATGCTGAATTTTGGAAATGTTGAAATACAGACCGCGGCCGAACAGGGGGCAACAATATATAACGGGCTCAATTTTCCCAGGGAATTGAGCGAATCTATAACAACCGCACAAGAAGATTACAAACACAGCCTATTCAATTCAGCATTGCAGAACCGGGAAGGCACAAAGGGGGGAGAGGAAGATTTGATTGAATGCCCATACTGCGCAGAAAAAATTAAGGCGAAAGCCAAAATATGCCGGTTTTGCGGAAAGGAATTAGTACCGGGAAGTAATAAGGGATAAATAAGGCAAGGCTGTCTTCTATTCCCTCTTTGGATCTCAAGAGTTATTTAAAGTAAGGCTAATTAATATTATAATTAAACCGATAATAATAGAGGAAAAGCAGGCAAATAACGGTTCAAATTGAGTTACTACTGAAAGGGACCGTTTAAGGGTAATTTAAAAAATGGGATTGATAAGATCGAAACAAAAAACGATATAGAACATCTTAAATCGGCGTTCCTAAATCTTCTTGAAGATCAGGAGCATACAATTAACAAACTTAAGGAAAGCGAGCAGTTCAGCCGGCTCCTTTTCGATAAATCGCCGATTGGTTTGGTTGTAAGCGATTTGAACGGCGTCATATCCGATGCCAACGCAGCTTTCTGCGGAATGCTGGGAATGAGCAGGGAGGAATTAATCCGGACAACTATGGATAAAATCACTCCATCTCAATTCCATGAATTGGATAAACTTCAGCTCGAAGCAGTAAAAAGGAAAGGTGCATCCGACCCTTACGAAAAAGAATTGATTCGCAATGACGGAAGCAGGATAATTGTAAAAGTATCTTCGGCTTTAATAAACCGGAACGATAATTCCCTCCTTATTTCGAACGTTGAAGATATAACCCGTAAAAAGCACGATGACCGGCTACTTCTTGAAAGGGAACAGCAGTTCCGAAGCCTATTCGAAAATTCATCCATCGGTTTTTACAGAACCACGCCCGACGGAAGAGTCCTTCTGGCAAATCCGACTCTGATTAAAATGCTCGGGTTTGAATCATTCGAAAAGTTTGCTCAGCGCAATCTAGAGCAGGAAGATTATGAACCCTCTTACAACAGAAAACAATTTAAAAAAGAAATTGAAACCAATGGTGAAATTAAGGGGTGGGAGGAAACCTGGTTTAAAAAAGACGGTTCCGAACTATTTGTTAGGGAAAGCGCACACGTTGTAACGGACGAGAAGGGGAATGTGCTCTATTATGAGGGTACAGTTGAAGATATAACAGAATCCAAACTTGCGCAAAAGGCATTAAAAGAAAGCGAAGAAATTTATAGAACAATTTTTGCCACCGTTAGCGACGCCATTTTTATTACCGATGTGCAAAGTGCCGTTATTATTGCGTGCAACGAAAACCTCTCCGGCTACAAAGCGGAAGAATTAATTGGCAAATCGACTACAGGAATTGGGCTATGGGCTTCGGAAAATGAAAGGAATGAAGTATTAGAACAGCTTGCTAAAAACGGCAAGGTAATCGATTTCGAGGCTCATTTCAAAAGAAAAGACGGTTCTATTTTTATTGGCTCGCTATCTGCAAATCCAATTACCATCCAGAATAAGAAATTAGTGCTTTCGGTTATTAGGGATATTACCGAAAGAAAGAAAGATGAAGAACTTATCAGGCAGAGTGAAGAAAAATTCAGGACCGCTTTTTATGTAAGTCCCGACTCGATAAATATAAACCGGCTTACTGACGGATTGTACGTCTCTATTAACAGCGGATTCACAAAAATTACCGGTTATACCGAAGAAGAGGTGGTTGGCAAAACCTCTGTAGAGATAAATATTTGGGCCGATTCAACTGACCGCGATAAACTTGTAGCCGGACTGCTAAAAGAAGGGAAATACGAAAATCTTGAAGCCCGTTTCAGAATGAAGAACGGTAAAATTACATACGGTCTTATGTCTGCCGCAGTTCTAAAGCTGAACGGCGTTGACCATATCCTTTCAATTACACGCGATA
Source organism: bacterium (assembly GCA_027398005.1). GTDB lineage: Bacteria > Bacteroidota > Ignavibacteria > Ignavibacteriales > Melioribacteraceae > JAEXUB01. Next base: position 7,022 of record DAHYUM010000100.1, on the reverse strand, counting down.
TTACGGAAAGGAAAAGAGCCGAGCAGAAACAGTGGGAAATGCAGGAAGAACTTCATACTACACTTTACAGCATTGGCGATGCGGTTATAAGCACCGACAAAAAAGGAACTATAAGGCAGATGAATCCCGTTGCCGAGCAGCTTACAGGATGGAGTATTGAAGAAGCAAGGGGAATGGAGCTTTCGAAAGTATTTAATATTATATGCGAAGACACGCTGGAACCGGTAGAAAACCCGGTAAACAGGGTGCTGCGCGAAGGAATGATTGTAGGGCTTGCTAACCATACTCTCCTTATTGCAAAAGACGGAACACGGAAACCTATTGCCGATAGCGGCGCTCCGATGAAGGATAAAGAAGGGAATATTATCGGAGTCGTTCTTGTCTTTAGGGACCAGACTGAAGAAAGAGCCGCGCATGAAACATTGCGCCGAAACGAAGAAAGAATGAGAGCTATTGTTGAAGGCACTCCATATCTATTCTTCTATACACAGGATGCAAACCCTTTTACAACTTACGTCTCTCCTACAATAAAAAATATAACTGGCTACACCCCCGAGCAATGGATGAAACAGCAGGATTGGTTTATTACCGATTCTCCGGTAAATAAACTGGCAAAACAAAGAACCCGCGAGCATCTTAAAGGTATTTTTGTGGAAAATGCTACTTTGCTCGAAGTAAGGCATGCTTCGGGGGATAAAATTTTGCTTGAAGTTTTTGAAACTGCAGTTTACAAAGATGGAAAAATCATCGGACTGCAGGGGGTTGCACACGATATTTCGAGACGTAAAAGAGCCGAAGAGGAATTACAGAAGACAAACAGTACACTTGGAACTATTATTGAATCTTCACCTCTTGCAATAATTGCTATGGATCTGGAAGGGATTGTTAATTTATGGAACCCGGCCGCCGAAAGAATGTTCGGATGGATGAAAGAGGAAGTAGCAGGTAAGTTTCTGCCTACTATTTCGGAAAATATGGTTGACGAATATACGGGACTTAGAAAGAGGATACTTAACAGTCCTATAATGAATTATGAAATAAAGAGAAAAAAGAAAGACGGCTCTCTTGTTGATGTAAGCGTTTCGGCAGTTTTGCTTAAGAATGAAAATGAGGAGCCGATAGGTATTCTTAGTCTGTATGCCGATATAACCTCGCGCAAAAGATATGAAGAGAACCTTAAGAAATTATATCAGGCAACGGAACAGAGCCCGGTTTCCATTGTTATTACCGATGTGAAAGGGAATATTGAGTATGTGAACCCCCACCTTACGCGCGTTTCGGGTTATACTTTTAACGAGGTTATCGGCAAGAATCCGAAGATATTCCAGTCTGGCAATAAAACCAAAGATGAATACAATGATTTGTGGAAAACCATTCTAAGCGGAGAGCAGTGGAGAGGGGAATTCCAGAACAAACGTAAGGATGGAACAATTTACTGGGAATCGGCTTCAATATCAGCAATACGCAACGACGCGGGGGAAATTACCCACTTTATTGCTGTAAAAGAAGATATTACTGACAGGAAGCTGATTCTTGAAGAATTGATTGTGGCTAAAAATAAAGCTGAAGAGGCAAACAGGACAAAGGATGTTTTCCTTGCCAATATGAGTCACGAGCTAAGGACTCCTCTTATTGGAATACTTGGTTATTCCGATCTGCTTACCGAAACAGTTAAGGAGGAAGAAAGCCTTGAAATGGCCAGGGGAATTAAACGGTCCGGCAAGAGGCTGCTTAATACACTTAATATGATTTTAAACTTTACCAAAATTGAAGCTGATAAATATGACCTGATACTTAAACCAACAGATATAAGAGAAGAACTTGAAGCAGTATATAAAATGTTTAACGGCGCGGCAATTGAAAAAGGGCTTAAATTCAACTTCTCTATTCCCGATGAGGAACTTATTATAAATATAGATGCCGGATTCCTTTCCGTTATTCTTGAGAACCTTGTTAATAATGCAATTAAATTCACTTCAAAGGGAAGCATTAAATTAAGCGCCGGAAAAGAAGATACCGGTAAAGTTTTCATTAAGGTAAAAGATACCGGCATTGGAATTCAGGAGCATAATCTTGAGGCTATCTTCCAGGAATTCAAACAGGTTAGCGAAGGTATTAACAGGGAATTCCAGGGTACCGGATTAGGACTTTCAATAGCCAAAAAATATGCCGAAGTAATGAACGGAGAGATTAAAGTTAATAGCGAGTTCGGAAAGGGTACCGAGTTTATTCTCTATTTTAAAGCGATTAAATAATTTTGGCGTGGCCGAACCTGCACGTAAAACAGAATGGACTGAATTTAGGTAGGAGATTTTTAGATTTTTTAGTAATTTAACGAATATTTTGAATTATAAATCAAAATAAGAGTGCTGAGAATGAAAAGACCTTTATTAAAAAAGCAGGATTATCTGGCGGTTTTACGCATAGTTCTGGTCTATTCATTTTTCGGAGGTTTATGGATATACCTTTCCGATTCAGTTGTCGGTTTCTTTGTTAAGGATGCCGCAATGCTTACGAAACTGGCAATTTACAAGGGCTTCTTTTTCATACTCATTACATCTCTTATGCTTTATGCATTAATTGCCCGCAGAATGAATGAAATTATAAATTCCCAGACGCTTCTTCAAAAAAGTGAAGCCCGCTTTAAACAGATTGCCGAAAACGCAGAGGAAATCATTTGGGAAATTGATTCCAATGCCTTATTCACATATGTTAACCCGGTTGTGGAAACAATTTTAGGGTATAAGCCTGATGAAATAATTAATAAAAAACATTTATACGATTTCAGCCCGCCTGAAAAACTTGCTCCCCTTAAAGAAGATATAGAAACAATGTTCTTACAGAAAGGGGTGGTTAAAAGGTATGTTAACGAATGCCTTAATAAGGAAGGGCGCATAGTTGTGCTCGAAACCAATGCTTCCCCCATAATTAATGCTAACGGCGATATTGAAGGATTCCGCGGCGCAAATATTGATATTACCGAAAGAAAAGCCGCTGAAGAGGCCTTAAAGGAAAGCGAAGAAAGATACCGGACTTTAATTGAAACATCCCCTGATTCCATTCTTATGATGACATTGGACGGTAAAATTATTCTTGCAAACGAAAGGGCCGCTATTGTGCATTCATACGCCAGCAAGGATGAAATGACCGGGCTTGACGCAAGAGTTCTGGTGCCCGAAAAGGAGATTGACCATATATCCGCTAATGTTGAAAAAGTACTTGCCGGCGGAAGGCCTGTTTATGATGAGTTTATATTTAAAAGAAAAAGCGGCGAACGGTTTTATGCCGATTTGAACCTATCTGTTTTACACGATAATCAGAACAGGCCTAAAGCGGTTATTGGAGTAGCGCGCGATATTACCCAGCGCAAATTCAACGAATTGGAACTTGAAAAATACAGGCTTCACCTTGAAGTGATTGTTAAAGAGAGGACTAAAGAGCTTGAGGAATTGAACAGGCTTCTGCAGGAAGAAATTCTTAAGCAGAAGGAGGCCGAAGAAAAAGTTAAAGCCGCATTGGAAAAGGAAAAAGAATTAAATTTGCTTAAATCGGAATTTGTTTCCACTGCTTCTCACGAATTCAGGACTCCCCTTGCAACCATTTTTTCCTCAGTTGAACTTATTGAACGCTACTGGGAACGTGCAGATAGGGAGAAGTTTTACAGCCATACGGGCAGGATTAAAAAAGCAATTCAGTACTTAACCGGACTTATGGACGACGTTCTTACAATAAGCAAATCGGAAGCTAAAAAAATTAAATTTTCACCAAAGATGACCGACCTTAAAAGCCTTTGTGCAGAGATTGTTGATGAAGCAAAACTGCTTTTATCCTCCGAACAGAAGCTGGATGCCGAAATTAATCTTAACGGCAATCTTTATTCGGTTGACGAGAAATTAATTAAATATATACTAAGCAACCTTCTTTCGAATGCGGTGAAATTCTCAAATCCAGGCGGACGTATTTATTTCGGGGCCGGTCAGGTTGACGGCAAATTGATTTTTGAAGTTAAAGACGAGGGGATTGGAATTCCGGATGAGGATAAGGAGAGAATTTTTGAACCTTTCGACAGGGGAAGCAACATAGGGGTTATACGCGGTTCGGGATTGGGTATGTCGATAGTTAAAAAATCGCTCGAACTTCACGGCGGTGTAATTGATTTCGATAGTACTCTGGGCAAAGGGACAATCTTTAAAGTGGTTATTCCTATTGACAATAAATAATAGTTAAAAGAGAGAATTATGAGCAAGAAAATTTTAGTACTCGAAGATGAAAAGAACATTATGAACAACCTTGTTGAACTTCTCGAAGCCGAGAATTTTACTGTGTTTACAGGATATAACGGAATTGAAGGCACCGAAAAACTGAAACAGTTTAAACCCGATTTGATTCTATGCGATATTATGATGCCGCATATGAACGGTATTGAGTTCTACAACTATGTGAAGAAAGATTTTGAAACCAGATTTATCCCTTTCATCTTTCTTACTGCAAAGACGGATTTGTCATCCATAAGGGCCGGGCTCAATCTGGGGGTTGACGATTATATTACTAAACCATTTTCTGCTTCCGACCTTCTTAAATCGATTGAAATAAGACTTAAAAAACAGAGCGAGTTTAACGGACAGTTTAATTCGCTCATCCAGAATATTAATATGTACATTCCGCACGAACTGCGTACTCCTCTTGTAGCTATTATAGGTTTTTCAGAGCTGATGCTTTCGGATATTGAATCGATGGAGAAAAAGGAAATTAAGGAAGTAACAGAAAGAATTCTCTGGTCGGCACACAGGCTTCATAACAGAATTGAAAAATTTATAACCTATTCCGATTTGAATTTGTCTGCTTCGGAAGGGAATGCGGGCGAAATCGATAAAACTATACTTATTAACGAAGAATTTCTGGGCAATATAATAGCCGAACATTATTATGTATCGGAAAGAGCAGATACGATAAAATATGAAATTGAAGAGGCGTTGTTAAAAATACACGAAAACCGCCTTATACGCCTGTTGAAGGAAATACTCGAAAACGCCGTTAAATTCTCACTCGGCGGAAGTGAAATAACTGTAACAGGCAAAAAAACAAATTCGGGGTATATGATTACCGTTAAGGATTTAGGCACGGGAATGTCCGAAGAGGAAATTAGGAATGTAGGTACTTTCCAGCAGTTCAGCAGGGAAACTCACAGTCAGGAAGGGAACGGGCTTGGGCTTGTAATTGCCAAGAAAATATTGGACATGATTGGAGGAAGCCTCTCAATTGAAAGTAAAAAAGGGAGCTATACTTCAGTTACCGTTAATATACCCCTTGCCTAGGTCTTTGAGTAGCGGGGAGGTTCATTAAGTCTTTTTAAAAGCTCATTTATTTCTTTTTTGAGTTCCATTACTCTGTCTTCGCGGTTTAAAGTCACACTGTACCACCTTTGCAGTTCATGCAGCTGGTCTTTAATTTTATCCTCGCTCTGTTTTCTTTCCGTAATATCCTCTCCTACCGTAAGCACGCAAAGTTCGTTGCCGAATTCAATTACCTCAAATGAAAAGAGCCCTGCTCGTTTCTCATTATTCTTGGTTATGAAGGTCAGTTCTATCTCCCTTTGGCTTAAATCGGCCGAAAGCTGTTCGTGTATCTGCTCCCATTTTTCTTCTTCTTCCCATAGGCCAAGCTCCCTTGAAGTTCTGGAAATGGCTTCTTTGGCTGTATAACCCCATTTGTCTTCGAATGCCTTGTTCGCATCAATTATCTTTTTATCCGAAAGTGTAGTTATAAGCATTATTGCGGGGTTAAGCTGAAATGCTTTTGAAAATTTTTCTTCCGACTTTTTAAGCTGCGCATTTGATTCTTCCAGTTCGCGTGTGCGCTGAAATACTTTCCTTTCAAGATCATAGTTGAGCTGTTCCAGCTCTCGGCGTACATCGGCAAGGGCAAGGTGCGTTTTTACACGGGCATATATTTCCCCCGAATGGAAAGGCTTAATTATATAATCGACGCCTCCTGCCTCGAAGGCTTTTATCTTTTCCGATTCCTCGCCGTATGCGCTAATGAATATTACCGGAATATCTTTTAGCTTTTCATCCAGTTTAAGACGTCGGCACACCGCATACCCGTCCATTTCGAGCATCTTTATATCCAAAAGTATAAGAGCAGGTTTTTCGGCGGCTATGGTTTTAAGCGCCAGCGAACCGCTTGTAACAGGGCGCACTACATAACCTTCTGCCAGAAGAAGTTCCGAAAGAACCGTAAGGTTATCGGCTATGTCGTCCACTATTAAAATGTTCTTTTTCTCGTTCATCCTTTATTCCCCGCGATTTTTAAAACTTTCTTAATTGAATCGTAATTAAACTTGTCGGTAAGGTCATTCAGCAGTTTGGCAATCTGGGCATCAAATTCGGCAACCCGCCCAATCAATTCCCTTAGTGCTTTTATATCGGCCTTGTCAGCGGCTTTTATAATCTTTTCGATTACTTCATCATCAATTTTAACAGGAAGGTTCATTAAATCTTTTTCAGTAATGTTACCCGGAAAAACAAGTTCCGATTTCGATTCCTTAACCGTATGCGGCAGGTAGCGCATAAGCATTTCAATCAATTCGCTTCTGTGCATCGGTTTCCTTAAATATCCGTCGCACAGGCTCGATATCTTTTTCTCGTCTTCGGTAAGTGCCGAAGCTGTTATTGAGATTATTGGAATGTTCTTCAATTCAATGTTGTTTTTCATTATCGATGCGGCTACATATCCGTCCATTACCGGCATTTTCATGTCGAGAAGTATTATATCCGGTTTTCTGCTTTCCGCTTTTGTAAGCGCCTCGCTCCCGTTCTCAGCTTCAATTATTTCAAAATTATACCCTGTCAGATATCCTCTTATCAGGTCGCGGTTGTAATCTATATCGTCCACTACCAGCAGAGTCGCTTTATTAAATACAACCGTTTCGTAATCGAATGAATCGTTCTTTCTGCTAAGTTCATCTTCAGTATCAATAATGCAAATTTCTACCGATTTTATTATTACGGTAAATGCGGATC